>NZ_JAFEJT020000034.1 GCF_018555435.2 Bifidobacterium amazonense | reverse complement strand
CGCACGCGCCTCCTCCAGAAGCCTGAGCGCCCTCGCCTGGAACTCCTTCGTATAACGAGTCTTTCCGGTCATGTTCCTAGTCTCCCATCAATGAGATAAAACACGGAACAAAAACCAGGTCATATCAGAGTTCCGGCCATGTACTGGGATGATCGTGGATTTGCGCAAGAAGATCCCAGTTGTCAGAATCACTCATCAAATCGGCAAGCTCGTACGAATCAAGTTTGGAATTGATGCGACGCATGATTCCTTCTTTCCCTCAGGATTAGTGGATGTAAGTGATGCTGGGATTGTTGGCCTGCTCTTTGGTAAGGGTCCTGAGCCATGCGTATGGGAGGCCGCCGCCGGATTCGCTGACAACAATGCTTCCGTCGTCCTTGATTTCCTCGACGATGGCGACGTGTCCATAATCGGCGCTTGCGCCGAGATAGCCTTTGGCGAAGCTTGCCACGTCACCGAGCTGTATGCCGCCGCCCGTTGGATATCCGAATTTTCTGGCGCTTGACGCCCACATCCAGCCGTCGCCCATGTATCCGTCCACCGGTTTGCCGATCTGCAATCGGCGAGCGGCCGCCCACCATGTGCATTGGCCGGTCTCATAGGTGGTGATCTTGCCCACGGGCGTGCCGGTCGCCGCCACATCCACGTTCAGCGTGCCAGACTGCATGACCAACGGTGGCGTGAGCTTGCCGATGGTTCGTCCTGCCGTGGCCGAACAGCCGCCTCCCGCATCAATCGCCGGCTTCACGTTGTCGAGATACCGTTTGGTGATGTTGGGAATATCCGGGTACCTCATGAGGTTGCCTTCGCCCGCGTTATGGGCGATGACCAAAGCCGTCAGGTCGTCAAGTTCGGCGAACGGCATGCCCGGGTGCTTGGCCTTGAGCTGTTTGACGCCTTCCAAGCGGTTTTTCAGATACATGCCGCCGTAATGGGCGTGGACCATGGGCTCGGTGATGCCTTCAGGTGGTGTCTGATCGGCACCTTCGGGATGCACGCCGCGCCATACGCTCCTGTTCATCTGCAGCAATCCCCATGTTCCGCCGTTGCTGTCGTCGGCATACGCATCCGGTCGGAAACCGGATTCCTGCTTCATGATCGCCGCGATGAAATCCGCGCTCAATCCGCTCGATCGGGCCGCCTCGCTTACCCATGGCTTCGCCTCGTCCGGGACCTCGATCACACTGGCCTCGCAACCTCCGTCATCTCCGACGGCAACGGTGGGTATGAACCACAGCAGCAGGCTGAAGACCATCAGCACCGCCGCCGTGCCCAATAGAAATGGAATGCTGACCGCAGCTGATGCCGATGCCGCGACACCGGCCTTCACCGCCGTCATAGTCCGAGAAACCGCCTGTGTGACCTGTCGTGCAACCTGCGTCGAAGCTCTGGCAGCGGATTTGGCCCCCTGGACACCCGATCGTACGGTCTTGCCGGAATGTCTCGCACGTTTGGCGCGAGCCGAAGCCGTTCTTCCTGCCACGGCACGTGCCGTTGAACCTCTTGCGGCATGTCTTGTGCGAATAATGCCGGTCACGCCGTCGCGTATCCGACTTGCGGGAACCATTGGTGACAACAAGTCGTCGTCCTCTCTGGTATCCGTCTGTGCCGATTGCGATTCAAGCACGGACCGTGTCGCCTTCACACCACGTTCCAAAACGCTGACGGTTGTTATGCCGGTCGGGCGCGATACTTCGGATTGATTGTTCCTGATGGTGGTTCGTGGCTGTTTCAGCCCGGCCAACACTGGGCCATGGAAGAGTCCATTAACATGACGGACTTTCAAACCATGAATCATGCCGTTCGGCCGAACGAGATTGCGCGTGGCGTGGAATGAGTCGGAGGTGACGGGTCTCATTCGGGCTTCCGATCCTCGAATTTCGTGGTATACAACCGGTAAAGCAGACTATCGGCATCGATACGCCCATCGAACGGTATGAACGCAGTGCCGCTCTTGGCCATGCCCTGACCGGGCTGCACCCCGGTGAAGAACGCCCGCTGCTCATCGGACAGCTTCAGCAGCTCGCACAAGGCGTCGGCATCCGTGGCGGTCTGGTTCAGCAGCAACAGGAAGTCGCTGTTCGCGAGCATCAGACGCGCATCCTGGTTGGCCAGCAGCTCCTCGATGTTCTGCGTAATGCCGGTGGGGCACAAACCCCATTTACGGGCGCGCTTGTACAGGCGCAGGAAGTATTCGGCCGCATACCGGTTCGAGAACAGCAGATGGAACTCGTCCACCCACAGCCAGGTGCGCCGGCCGAGACGGCGATTCCTGACGACCCGGTTCCAAATCTGATCCAGAACGACGAGCATACCGAATGTGCGCAACTCCGCTCCCAGACCGGAAACGTCATAGACCAGGAACCGGCTGGACGTATTCACATCGGTGGCATGGGCGAAGGCGTTCAGACTGCCGGTCGCGTAGATCTCCAATGCTCGTGCCGCATCACGGGCACCTGGCTCATTCAAAGCCGCGAGACGGTCATGCAGGGTGACGAGCGTGGGCATGCCCAGTTCTGGATGCTCCCGCACCTCGCGATACATGCCGATGACCGTACGGTCGATCAGACTGCGCTGCATGCGGTCGATGCCGTCCTGTCCGCCGATCAGCACGCCGAGCATGTTCAGCACGCTCGCACATTTCGACCGGATCGGATCACCCTCGGAATCATCCTCATACTCGATATCCAAAGCGTTGATATGCGCGCGAGACGATTCCCCGATCTCGACTCGCTCGCCGCCAAGACCGGTGCACAACGGCGTGAACTCACGTTCCGGGTCGATGACGATCAGATCATCGTCCGGACGGGTCAGATAGATCTGGGTTATCTCGTTCTTCGCCGCCTGGCTCTTGCCCGAACCGGTCGTACCCAAAACGAATCCGTTGCCGTTCATGCCTTTCGTACGGTCGATGACCACGGGATTGCCGGTGCGGGCGTTCGCCCCATGGAACACCCCGCCCGGCTCGAACAGTTCCTGCGACGTGAACGGCACCAGAATCGCCGCGCTCGATGTGGTCAACGTGCGACGCATCGGCGGCAAAGAATTACCCAACGGCAGCACGGCGTTCAGTCCTTCCACCTGCATGTAGGCCAAGGTCTCGGCCACACAGGACTGCCCATCGATCGCAGCTGTCACGTCACGAACCGTCTGATCCAGTTGCTCGCGGCTGTCCGCAGACACGTCCACAATCATCAGGGAATCCACCAGACGGTCGCCGTTATGCTCCAGATCATCACGCAGCTCACCCGCCTGAGTCATGGATTCCTGCAGCTCATGAGGCAGCATGTCCTCGGGTAGATGCTGTTTGCGGTTCTTGCGCCGCTCGTCGATGGCCTGCATATCCATTTCGGCGATCGTCCGGTTCACGAGCTTCAACCCCTCGGCCTTACCCCGCGGGGACAGATGGATGCCGACCGTGATGTCCGCCTTGATGTCCGTGATGGACGACACCAGCTGATCGCTCAGATAATCCGGGAAATCACGCACCAAAAGACACTGATGCCATACTTCCGTGGTGCCCGAGCTCAACCGGAGCCGACGGCGATCCGACACGTCCACGGCGAACGGGGCCACATAATCCTTCGTGGACATGCCATGCGATTTCAGGAAACCATCCTCGGTGAACGAGAACCGGACACCGTGCCGCAGCATCCCGTGCAGCACCGCCAGACGCGACTGCCGATCCAAGCGGACACCGACGCAGCCGCCCACCGACCGCAGCTGCGCCGTGGCACGCAACGCGGCACGGTTCAGCAGCGTGACCGCACGCTCCCCGTCCCGCTCACGCAACGTCAACGTCAGATACTTGTCCGTCACCGCGCCCTGCGAACGGCCGGCGAGACGCCGACGCACATTGCGGTTGAAGTCCCCGCGCAGTCCATCCAACGCATCGCTCCGAAGCGGCATGGCGATACTGCGCGTCACCTCCTCGGGATCCAGCATGCGCGTGGCGACCGTGATCTGGACTCCCATGTTCTCACCGATCGAATTCAGGAAACGCCCCCACCGGTCCACGACATCCAGCTGCTGATCCTGGGTCGCGACCTGATAATTGATGTCGCTGATCCGCAGCGACACGCTCCACCGGTCGCCGCCGAGGAACACGATGCCATTGGACAGCATCGAATCATAGCCAAGCAGCTCCTTCGACGAACGAGGCATGCGACGATTCCCGGACCGCCTGTTCCCGGCCTTTCCATGTCGCTTACCGTTGCCTTTGACCGCCTTGCTGCCACTGATGTCAGACATGACGACGTGCCTTCCTTCCCTTGATTCGTCTACGGGTCTTCTCCCTCAACGACGGTTTGCCGGGAAACCTCGCGGGAACATAGGATTCAAGCAAATAGACCTTCGGCCCGAAACGCTGGCGCAGCATGTATCCCAGATACCGTTCCGGCTTCAGCCCCTTCGGACGCCACCAACCCCACAGCGCGAACGGCAGGCAAACCGCAAACAGCAGATACGACCCCAGATCGGACAGTCCCAACGACCAGAACAACGCCGCCTCACATCCGCCCAGAACGAGCATGCACGCGGCGGCCGCCAGTTGGCGCCAGCTCAGCCCCCACATCACCTTCGCCTCAACATTGGCGATCTCCTTATATACGCGCATCTGCAACATGAATGAATCCTTTCCCTGATTGGCCCCGGTTGTGGTAGGCGGCTACTCGCCGCCGGCTATGGCCCGACTGACACGCTGACTCACCGCGATCACAAAAAACAGCAGGATGCCCGCCATCATGAGATTGCCGAAGTTGCCCGTCACCCACGCCACCATGCCCTCGTCCGCGGAATCCGGGATCTTCACGGCATCGACCACGATCCGCTGATAGAACACCAGACATATGAACACGCACACCGCATTCACCGACGTGCGAGCATACGACTTGAAGAAACCCACGCCGATCGGCTTGGTGTCCTCATGCACCAGAAACGCGAACGGCAACGACTGAAACGCCGTCAACGCATACAACTCGATGAACCGCACATACAGCACCACCGTGAACACCACCGACGCCAACTGGGACAACAGCCACGGAATCACCAGCAGAAAGAACAACGCCGCCTGCCCCATCACCCCGGCATCGCGAATCTGGTCACGCATCAGATCACCCAACTGACCGCCGTCGCCCGTCGCCTCATACGACATCTGCGAGGACACGCCCTGCATGAGGAACTGCGTGACCTGATTGAACATCCGAATGAACAAACCGGCGTTCTGCACGGCGATGAACACCAGCGCGATCTTGAACATGGTGCCGGCCACGATCTTCACGCCCAGATCGCGGTCCGCTTCGATGCGCGTCGAGTTGCGCGCCAGCTCCAACGTGAACATGACCGCGAGCACCACCGACGTCAGAGGCTTGACGGCGACTCCATGCACGTTCACCGCCAACTGGTAAAGAGCGGGATTCCATGTCTCCGGCGTCTGGGACAACAGCCCGGCCGTGATCGAACCGGCACCTCCGCCGCCGATCATGTTGAGCATGGCTACGATGAAGTCCTCCACGGCAGGCCCCGAATCAGCTCAGCCTAGAGCCACCGCGTTGAAAATCTGCGCGGCCGCGATGATCATGCCTCCGCCCACGATCTGCCACAGTCCAGACTGCGTCTGCGGCCCATTATGATCCTTCAGGCCGCCGCCGAAGGTGACGGCGCCCCACACCAGCCACAAGCCGCCGCCGATGGTGGCGAACCTGACGAACAACTGAAGCACCTGATTCAACAAATCCACGACGGCCTCCTCTGACGACGATCAAGGAGCCCGACAGGCAACGGCCTCCGTTGACACCCATCGTCAGGGAAAACCGGCAGGATAGCGGCGGACAGAGAAACCTCATTGCCCCTATATATAGGTATAGAAAGCCTGTTTCCCAGCTTGGGTGGTGGAAGAAGGGGAAGGAGATAAGCGAAAAAATTGCCTCTTCGATTCATAACGTCACACTCAGCGGAATAAGACCTGAGTGCGTAGTTGGCCGAGTCGGCATATATGCAGCGGCACTGAAGCGCTTACATATGTACTTGCCATTACATATTTGTAGATCTGCAAAATCGGAAAGGGAATCCGCATCGGAAGAATCTTCAGAATGGCGGGTATGTCAGCTGAGATATACCCGCCGTCCTATGCACTGCCCCTTTAGCCGGGACATACGCAGCCTACCATCTGTATGCAACTTCGTGCACTGGAGATGCTGAGGCTTTTCAAATCTCGGGTTATGCTGTAGTAAAACCCTTTACTAAAGTTTGCGGGGAGGATGTCATGGCCACGCTCAAGGAAGTCGCGGAACGGGCCGGGGTGTCGCAGAGCACGGTGTCGCGCTTGCTGAATGACCCGTCGTTCTCCATCAAGGAGGAGACGCGTCGGCGCGTGCTGCGCGTGTGCGAGGAGATGGGATACCGCAACGTGTTCCGTCCCGCGATCGCGGTGTTGGATGCGCCTCCGTCCGGGGAGGAATTGCAGGATGCGTACTTCGCCGATCTGCGGAAGGTTCTTGCGGAGTGTGCGGAGTCGATGGAATTGGACCAGCCCACGTTCATCCGATCCATACACGAGTTGACGGAACGTGCAACGGAGTTCGATGGGTTCATCACCGTGGGAGCCACGGTGTTTCCCGAAGCGGACCTGCGCGCCCTGCATGCGGTGCTTCCGCATGGCGTGTGCATCGACACGAATCCGGCGCCGCACCTGTTCGACTCCGTACGTCCCGATCTGTCGCAGACGATGCTGGATGCCCTGGACGAGATGATCGCGGCGGGCCGCAGGCGTATTGCGTTTCTCGGCGGCGTGGGCAGCATCATGGGCATGCATGACTATCCCGAGGACATCCGTGAACTGTCGTTCCGCCAGTGGGCCGCGCATCTGGGATTGGAAACGGACGGATTGGTGTATTCGTCCGGCACGTTCACCGTGGAGAACGGCTACCGTCTCGCGGAGCAATTGGTGGCTGACCATCGTGAGGCCGGCAGCATGCCCGATGGCCTGATCGTGGCCGCCGACGTGCTCGCGGTGGGGGCGTTGCAGGCGTTGAATGCGCTGCGTGTGGCGGTTCCCGACGAGTTGGCTGTGGTGAGTGTGAACAACCAGTCGATCGCCCGGTACACGTCTCCGTCGCTGAGTTCGTATGCGATCGATCAAAGGGAGTTGGCCCGTATGGCGTTCTTCACCTTGATTGATGGGTTGAAGCATGAGCGGCGGGTGCGGCGTCACATCCTGCTGACGACCGAGCTGGTGCCGCGCGCAAGCTTCGTTCCTCGGGCGTAAGACGTCGTCTCGAAGACGGGCGGCACCGGTGTCGATTTTGCTGGAAGGAGTTTACTTCAGCTGGCGGCCGGCGCACCAGACGTGTTGGGCGGTCCAGTCGGTGGGGTCGAGGAGGTTGAGGTCGGCGGCGTATCCGGGGGCGATGAGGCCGAGCGGCGTGCCGGTGACGGGGTTGGGCCTGTCGAATCCGAAGGCGCGTGCCGGGGTGAGGGTGGCGGCCTCGACGGCGGCGACGGGGCTGAAGCCGAGTTCGTTGACCGCGCGCTGGACCGCGACCTCCAGGGTGAGCGTGGAGCCGGCGATGGCGCCGTTGGACACGAGGCGAGCGTGGCCGTCGATGACGTTCACGTCGAGTTCGCCGAGCTTGTACGCGCCGTCGGGGCAGTCGGTGGCGGCCATCGCGTCGGTGACGAACGCGATGCGGTGGGGCGCCAGTCCGAAGCCGAGTTTGACCATCGGGTTCTGGACGTGGAAGCCGTCATTAATCAGCTCGATGGTGACGCGCGGGTCCTCCACGGCGGCCGGGATGGGGCCGGGTTCGCGATGGTGCAGGCCGTTCATCGCGTTGAACATGTGGGTCATGATGCCGGCGCCCGCGTTGAAGCCGGCCTGGGCGGTCTCGTAGTCGGCGTCGCAGTGACCGACCGCGGGCACCACGCCGGCGGCCGCGAACTGGCGGATGGCGCCGATGCCGTGCTCGAGCTCGGGGGCGATGGTGATTTGGCGGATGCAGCCGAGACGCCCGGCGGCGGGGTCGGCGCCCGAGGCGTCAAGCATGCGGTCCACGAGTTCGGGCACCGGGTCCTTGAGGCAGTTCGGGTCGTGCGCGCCCTTGCGCTTGAGGGCGAGGAACGGGCCTTCGAGGTGGCAGCCGAGGATGTCGGGGCGGGTGGCCATCTTCTCGTGCACGGTGCGGATGTTGCGGCAGATCACGTCCATCGGGTTGGTGATGAGCGAGAGCACCTGGCGGGTGGTGCCGTGGACCGCGTGGCCGGCTCGGGCCACGTCGATGCCGTCGGGGCCGTCGTCGAAGCTCTTCTCCCAGGCGCCGTGGGCGTGGATGTCCACGTAGCCGGGGGTCAGGATGCGGCCGGCCGCGTCGATGACCGCGTCGTTGGAGTCAGCTGGAACGGCCGGGTCGATGCCGACCGTGCGGCAGGCGTGCTCGAACGCCTCCTCGCCGGTACCGTCCGCGGCGGCGGAGCCTGTGGCCACAATCACGCCACGTGCGTCCGAGACCACCCAATAGCCCGATTGTTCGCCGCAGGCGTCTACCTTGCGTGCCCCGCGGATCGCGACCGGCTTGGCCTCGCCTTCCAACGCCGCCGTCACGCGGGCGACGATCTCATCTCTGTCCTGCGTCATGATTTCCTTCCTGCATATGGGTTCGGGCTCCCTCTTGGCGAAGCAAGAAGGAGCCCGAATCGTTCGTCTGCCGATCAGATGCCCTGCCAGGCGGGCTTGTGGGCGAAGGCGTAGCGGTAGTAGTCCTTGTGACGCAGACGCGACGCGGCCTCCTCGTCGATGATGATCGTGGCGTGCGGGTGCAGCTGCAGCGCGGAGGCCGGGCAGAACGCGGAGACGCCGCCTTCGACGGTCTCCTCGATGGCCTCGGCCTTGCCCGCGCCGAACGCGAGCAGCACGAGGTGACGGGCTTTCAGGACCGTGCCGATGCCCTGCGTGATGCAGTGGGTCGGCACTTGGTTGATGTCGTTGTCGAAGAAGCGCGCGTTGTCGATGCGGGTCTGCTCGGCCAGGGTCTTGACGCGCGTGCCGGACGCGAGGGAGGAGCCGGGCTCGTTGAAGCCGATGTGGCCGTCGGTGCCGATGCCGAGGATCTGCACGTCGATGCCGCCCGCGGCCTCGATGGCCGCGTCGTAGGCCGGTCCGGCGGCGGCGATCTTGTCGCCGTCCTCCAGCGGAGTGCCGTTCAGCACGTCGCCGGGCACATGGACCTTCTCCGGGTCGAGGCCGAGGGGCTCGACGACCGTGCGGTGGATGGTGGAGTGGTAGGACTCCGGATGGTCGAGCGGCAGGCCCAAGTACTCGTCCAGCGCGAAGCCACGCACCTGGGAGACGTCGATGTGCTCCTCGTGCACGATCTTGGCGAGGGCCCGGTAGGCGGCCAGCGGGCTCGAACCGGTCGCGAGTCCCAGCACCGCGTCCGGCTTGGCCTTGATGAGGTCCGCCACGCAGCGGCCGTAGATCTCGCCGGCCTCCTCCTCGTTCCTGACGATAATCACTTCAGCCATGATTGATTGCCTCTTTTCCTGTGGAGTGTGTTTGGGAAATGTATATATACGTGTACGGGCGGCGGCATGGTGGTGCATGCCGCCGCCCGTTGCCGGTCAGATGAGTTCGAGGTCCACGTCGAGGGTGAGCGGCCTGCCGGCGGACAGCTGGTAGGCCGTGTGGACGGGGGCTCCCCAGGAGTCGTCTCCGCCGACTCCCATCTGGGCTGCGAGCAGGCGCAGGTAGTTGTGGCGCGGCTCGGGCAGGTCCTCATGGCGGCGCGCGGCTTCGATCATGTAGGTACTCCAGGGCAGCAGGCTGGCCGTGAAGTGACGGTCGCCGCGTTGGGTGACGCGCAATCCGTGGCCTTGGATGTCGGTGGCTTCGAGCCAGCGGACGTCCTCGTGGCTGCCGGTTTCCTGCACCATGAGATACGGTGCCATGCTCGTCTTCGCGGTGGCGTTCCAGATGCCGAGCTTGCCGCCCTGCTTGCGGTCGCGGTAGGTCTCCTCGGGGCCGGGGCCGTAGTAGCGCAGACGCTCGTATTCGCCGGGCAGTTCCCATTCGACGCCGAACGCGGGCAGGCTGGCCGCACCGGTGGCTCCGCCGGGGTATTCGACGGTCAGTCGCATGCGCATGTCGGCGGTGATGCGGTAGGAGACCGTCACGGGCGTGTGGTCCGGGTCGGCGAGCTCGTACCGGTATTTGGCGGTGAGCCCTCCGTCGTCGGATTGCGCGATGCTCGTATCGGTCACGACGGCGTAGCGACCGGCCGCGAACCATGCGGCGCGGTCGAATCCGGAACGGTTGCCCCGGTCGTTGTCGGTCAGCGGGCGGAAGGTGACGAGTTCGGGGCGTCGGATGACCATTTCCCGGCCGTCCCGCTTCCAGGAGACGATGCCTCCCTGGGTGCGCGACAGGAGGATTTCCTCGTCGTCGCGGCGAATGCCCGCGTTCCATCGGCCGAGCGTGACCGTCGCGCGGCCGTCGTCGTCATGATCGGTCTCGGTGATGTCCCGTTCGGGGTTGAGTGTGCCGGTGAGTTGGCCGAACGCGAGCTCGTAGCCGGCCGGCGCCCATGCGGTGGCTTCCGCAGTCAGGAGATCGACCTCGTAGGTGACCTCGCGCGTATTCCCGTCCGTGTCGATGTCGGGGAAGGCGATGTCGTGGCGCTGGGTGTCTCCGGCGTCCACGTCGAACCGGTAGTCGGCGTGCCAGATCTCATGTCCGTCTTCGAGGAGCCGTGCGGCGAACACGTAGCCGTCGGTGCCGGCGAACAGGTTGCGGTTCTCGATGGTCACGCCGTGTCCGTCGGGGGTGAGCTTGACCGGTGAGTACAGCTGCTTGACCTCTTGCGCCTTGGGGCTGGGCGTGCGGTCGGCGAACACGATGCCGTTGCCCACGAATTCGTAGTCGGTCGGCCGGTCGGCCCAGTCGCCGCCGACGCTGAGGCGTTCGCGCCCGTCGGGCAGGCGCTGGACGAGTCCCTGGTCGATGTAGTCCCAGATGAACCCGCCGGAGTAGCGCTCGTACTGTTCGAGGTCGATGAACTCGCTCAGACCGCCGCACGAGTTGCCCATGGCGTGCATGTACTCGCAGCTGACGAACGGCTTGTTCGCCTCGCCCCGTTCGTCGCCGTGTTCGAGCCAGTTGCGGATTTCGTCGGGCTTGGCGTACATGCGGCTTTCGAAGTCGCTGATCCCGTCGTAGGCGTGGTTCCAGTTGACGCCTTCGTAGTGGACGGGGCGGGACGGGTCGAGCCGGTGCGCGTGCGCGCTCATGGCCTTGAGGACTTCGCCCGCGTAGGATTCGTTGCCCAGCGACCAGACGAGCACGCTGGGATGGTTGCGGTCGCGCAGGATCATGCTGTCCAGCCGGTCGATGCACGCGCCCAGCCAGGCCTCGTCGTCGCCGGGGACGGAGGTGCCCACGGGGATGTCGCCGGGGCTGTTCCAGCTGCCGTGGGTCTCCAGGTTGGTCTCGTCGATCAGGTAGATGCCGTATTCGTCGCACAGCTCGTACCAGCGGGACTGGTTCGGGTAGTGCGAGGTGCGCACCGCGTTGATGTTGTGGCGCTTCATGAAGCGGATGTCCCACAGCATGTCCTCTTCGGTGACGGCACGGCCGCGCCGGCAGTCGAACTCGTGGCGGTTGACGCCGCGGAACACGAGACGTTTGCCGTTGAGCTTGAGGATGCCGTCCTCGATGGCCACATGCCGGAAGCCGATGCGGGTGCGCGCGGTCTCCAGGACCTTGCCGTCCGCGTCGAGCAGGGTGACGGACAGCTCGTACAGGTCGGGGCGTTCGGCGCTCCAGGGGGCCGCGTCGTCGATCTCGGCCTCGGCGTGCAGCGTTCCGGCCGCTTCCGTGGCGGTGCGCCAGACGACGGCGCCGTTCTTGTCCCGCAGTGCGAGGTCGGCCGTCGCGGCGTTCGCGGCGCCGTCGATCAGTACGTCCAGCGAAAGCGATCCGATCGACGTGGCGGGCTCCCAATCGGCCCCGGCGTGGATGTCGGAGACATGGGCGGCGGGCCTCGCATTGAGCTCGACGGAGCGGAACAGGCCGTGCAGACGCCAGAAGTCCTGGTCCTCCAGCCAGCTCGCGCTCGAATACTCGTAGCAGGCGACCGCCAGCACGTTGCCGTCCTTCCTGACGACGTCCGTCACGTCGAACTCGCTGGGCGTGAAGGAGTCCTCGGCGTATCCGACGAACGCGCCGTTGAGCCACACGTAGATGGCGGTGGCAGCGCCCTGGAAGGTGAGCGTCACCGTGCGGCCCTCGCGGATGGCCTGGGCAACCGCGCCCTCCGCGGCGAACTCGCGTCGGTAGACCGCCACATGGCCATGCTCGGGGATGGCCGGGGCCTTCGGGTCCTCGTGGCCGTCCCACGGGTACTGCACGTTCACGTACTGCGGGTCGAGCAGCCCCGCGGTCTCCAGATGCGAGGGCACCTGCACCCGGGAGAACGACGAGTCGTCGAAGCCCGGTGCGGCGAACAGAGGCGACACGTCGCTGATCCAATCCGGCCCGTCGCTCGTCCCGTCGGGGAAGCTGTTCGCCGGCGCCGTCTCGACTCGGACCCGCCATTCGCCGTCGAGGCTCTGCGTGAGATTGGTGCCCTCGCCGACGGAGGGGGCGTGCGACCAGCATGCATGGTCGGAATGGGCGTCGAGCCGGTGGACCGCGTACACGCGCGGGTCGGCGAGCCATGCCGTCGTCGGCATGGACGGGGAGACGATCGGATCGCCGTTCTTCCGCTGATCGTCGGTTGTGTTCATGATGTCCTCGCTTTCGCATCGGATTGCGTCGCGTCGTTGCCGCCGCAGTTCGGGAGCCTTCGAATGTGACTCCTTGCACAACGATGATAAAGATATTTACTAATTTACGCAACTTCTTGCGCTTGTCCCGACTGCGACCGCAGGAACAGCGGAAAGCCTTTACTCATCAACGATAATCCGGTCTCCGACCATCACCAGCGCCCGCGCGGTGTGTTGGATTGGCGAACATGAATCGTTGGCATTGCTTGCGACACGCGGTAAAGTTTTTTACTTTTTCAAGAAAGTCCTATACTCGCGTCTTGCGGGATCGGAGCTGTTCCCGCGCACGGATTCTTTACAGGTCGCAAGGAGGCCACCACACCATGAGCGGATCCACCACACAGCGCACGGCGACGCCCGGACAGCCGCAGCCCATGCCCACCAGGAACATGGGGCAGAAGATCGCATACGCGTTCGGCAACCTGGGCCAGGCCGCGTTCTACAACACGATGAGCACGTTCTTCATCACGTTCGTGACCACCGCGCTGTTCATCGACGTGGACAAGACGCTGGCCGCGCGCCTCATCGCGGTGATCACCGGACTCGTGGTGGTCATCCGTATCGCGGAGATCTTCCTCGACCCGCTGCTCGGCAACCTCGTGGACAACACGAACACCCGCTGGGGCCGGTTCCGTCCCTGGCAGTTCATCGGAGGCCTCGTGCCCGGCATCCTGCTGATCATGGTGTTCACCGGCCTGTTCGGGCTCGTGGACGTGAACACCGGCGTGTTCATGGTCCTGTTCGTCATCGTGTTCATCCTGCTGGACGTGATCTACTCGCTGCGCGACATCTCCTACTGGGGCATGATCCCCGCGATCTCCTCCGACTCGCACGAGCGCAGCACGTACACCGCTCTCGGCGCGTTCACCGGATCCATCGGATACAACGGCGTCACCGTCATCGTCGTGCCCGTCGTCAGCTGGTTCACCTGGAAGTTCACCGGCCAATGGGAGCAGGGCCGCACCGGCTGGGCCGCGTTCGCCATCATCATCGCCGTGCTCGGTTTGCTCACCGCGTGGAGCGTCGCGTTCGGCACCCGCGAGAACCAGGGCGAGCTGCGCGCCAAGGCCGAGGCCAACGGCAACCCCATCGAGGCGTTCAAGGCAATCGCCCAGAACGACCAGCTCCTGTGGGTCGCCTTGAGCTACCTGCTGTACTCCGTGGCCAACGTCGCCACCACCGGCGTGCTCTTCTACCAGTTCAAATACGTGCTCGGCGCCCCGGACAGCTTCTCCATCGCCGGCGTCATCCCGGTCATCACCGGACTGGTCACCACGCCCCTCTACCCGGTGCTCAACCGGCGCATCCCGCGCCGCTGGCTGTACACCGCCGGCATGGCGTTCATGATCGCCGGCTATACGCTGTTCATCATCGCGCCCATGAACCTGCCCGTCGTCATCGTCGCGCTCGTCCTCTTCTACCTGCCCGCGCAGACCATCCAGATGACCGCCATCCTGAGCATGACCGACTCCATCGAATACGGCCAGCTCAAGACCGGCAAGCGCAACGAGGCCGTCACCCTCTCCGTGCGCCCGATGCTCGACAAGATCGCTGGTGCCCTGTCCAACGGCATCGTGGGCTTCGTGGCCGTCGCCGCCGGCATGGTCGGCAACGCCACCGCCGCCGACATGACCGCCGCGAACATCCGCACGTTCAAGACCTGCGCCTACTACCTGCCGCTCGCCGGCATCGTCGCCAGCCTCGTCGTCTTCCTCCTGACCGTCAAGATCGACGAGAACATGCACGACCACATCGTCGAACAACTCGAAGAACGACTCGCCTCCGAGAACACCGACGAACAGTAAGCAGCCAAAAGTAGCAAGGGAACGGCCCGACGCGAACGGTTTGAACCGTTGGCGTCGGGCCGTTGCCATGCCCGCCGGGGAGAGAAGAAGGAAGAGAACCGGCGGGGTTCCGGCCGGATTGCCGTCCGACCGGAAGAATCATCGCGGCGGAGAACGGTCCCCGCCGCTTCGGTCAGACCACGGATTGCCCGCCGGGAACCGAATCCACGGTTTCGACGGCATCCGCGTCGGCATCCTCGGCATCGACGGGTTGCATCGTGCCGGAGTGGCGGCCGGCGGCGTTGTTCCCGCGCCTGAACCTGCGGGCGGCGACCAGTCCCGCGCCGACGGCGAGCAGGGTGATCGCCGCCGCGATCACGCCCTGGACGGCGGCGCCGGTATGGGCGAGCCCGGTCCGGTAGCCGTTCCAGTCGTCGGTGTTGCTGACCACTTCGGTGTCGGGGCAGACGAGCCTGCCGTCGATCGTGACCGCATCATCAGGCGCGGACGTCTCGTCCTTGCCGTCGAACGGATCCGGGTCGGAGACGACGCATTCAACCAACGGCGTGCCGGTGACCGTGGCGCGGTCGGTGTGATGGCCGGTCACGCCCTTGAGGACGCCCTTGACCTCGACGCTCTCGCCGGGCTTGAGGATGCGGCTGTCCCAATCGGCGGGGTATTCGAGATCGGTCACCCGGCCGTCGCCGGCGACCAGCTGGTCCTTGAGGTTCAGGTCCTTGGTTCGGTACCATGCGCCCTGCTTGGTGTCGGGGTCGGTGGTGCTGGTGTTGGTGATGGTGAACACGATGCGCGTGTCGCCCTGCATGGCCAGCGCGTCCTTGACCTGGTCGCGGTCGCCGGCCGGCCAGCCGGAGGCCTCGTCCCATTTCTCGATCTTCAGGCTCGGGGTCATGTCGGGCGTGTGCGTCTCGACCTGGTTGGAAGGACGTTTGGTGCCGTTGATGGTTTCGTCGAACCGGTTGGCGATGTGTTCGCCGGTCTTGACGCGCTTGCACTGGATGAACGCGGTCCATGCCTGTTCGCTGTCGTCGTTGCCGCTGACGAGGTCGAGCATGCGCTGGGTCGCCGTGACGGTGACCACGCCCTTCTCATCCTGCGTGAGGGTGAACAGTTCGCCGCCGTACGCACTGGCGTCGAAGCCGCTGCCGGCGATCTTCGCGCCCTTGCGGGCGACCACCTTGCCCTGTTCGGTCAGGTCGCGCATGGCGTACACGGCCCATTGGTCGGTGTACTGGTCATGCTCGGTGTCGAGCGGGTCGGTGATGCTCCAGTCGGTGACCTTCTGGTAGGCGCGATGCGCAGGCAGCACCGAGCTGTCGAGACGGTAGAGGAACAGGCTGTTGAGGTATACGCTCTGCTTGTCGATGGATTCGCCGTCCACCTTCACGACCACATCCTTGGATGGGTTGACGGGTTTGAGGGGATTGGCGACCTCGTTGGTGTCCTTGCGGGTGTCGTTGACGACCTGCGTGGCCTTGTTCTTCACAGTGTATCCGTCGGTGACCTTGATGACGGTCATCGGCAGACTCACCTCGTAGCTCGTACCCAGCAGCCCCTGGTCGATGGCCGGCTCCTTCAACGGGTCGTGATCGGTCTTCTCGGCGTATTCCTTGAGGTTCTTGGGTTGGGGGTCGCCCTTGATGGTCTCGCCGGTGGCCGGCACCTTCGTGTCCACGGTCTTGGCGTACACATAGGCGACGCCTTCGATCGCGGCGATGTTGAACTTCGCGGTCACATCCTTGCCGGTCGCGGTGTCGGTGACCTCGATGTGCTTGGCGTCGAGGGAGAGGTATTCGTCGTCCCAGTCATCGGTCATGCCGAGCCTCCAGACCTTGTATGCCTGGTTGGTCTGCTTGGCGTCGATGGTCACGCGATAGTAGATCCGGTCGCCCAACAGGGCGGTTCTGCCATCGATGCTGATGGACGGGTCGGCCTGGGTGTCCTTCTTCACCGGAGTGAAGTCGGGCGGCTCGTTCCACACCTTGTTGCTCGGGACGATCATGTTGCTCAGGGTCAACGCCCACTGGTTGCCGATCCTGGTGTCCGCGGGCGCGTCCTTGGCGACGGTGCCCTCGAAGCGGACGATGATGCGCGGGTTCGCCCCACTGCGCCAGTTCGCCTTCACGTACCCGTCGGAGAACACGAGGCGCACCGCGTGCTGGCTGTCGTTCCACTGGCTCTCGTATTCGCTCTTCGGGATGAATTTGCCGGTGGACAGGTCGGTGACCTCCAAGGTCTGCTTGTCCACTTCAAGGTGTTCGTCGTAGGTGTCGGTGACCGCCACCTCGCTGACCGAGTACGCGAGGTTGCCGGGCAGGTGGGGTTGGGTCTCCAGACGGTATTCCACGCGTTGGCCCGGATAGACGACCTTGCCATCCACGGACGCCTGATCGCCACCCTGCGAGGATTCGCCCACCACGTCCTTGACGACGGGCGGTATGTAGCCGCAGATCTTCGGCTCGTTCGTGGGGACGGTGTGCGTGTTGACGGTCTGGGAGCCCTTGTTCGTCAGCGCCTTGCCGTCCGGTGCGGTGCAGAACGACAGTTCGTCGCTTGCCTGCTTGCCGAAGTCGTCGCGCGCCTGGCCCGCGCCCTTGCCGTTGGCGTAAGCCGCCTTGCCCGGGATGAGCAGCGTGACCTGCTTCGCGGTCTTCAGCCCCTTCAATCCTTCGCGGTAGGCCTGGTTGGCGGTTGCGGTCACCGTGGTGCCATCCACTGTGATCGTCCACTGACTGGTGACGTCCCTGCCGCGGTTGGCGATATCGGTGACGCTGGATTCGCGGTCGGTGCCGGCATCAGCCTCGTACACCTTGATCTTCGACTTGTCGTCGGCGTCGAACAGATAGTCGGCGGCCGACCAGTCATCCGTGAGCGTCAGGGTTTCGGGAACCTGGATGAGGTTCTTGGCGATGGTGCCGTTGACCACCGATGCGACCTTGTCGCCGTCCAGAAGCGTCATATCGTCCGCGCCGGTCTGGTTGGTCTCCTTCGGGTCGATGACCGCCTCCCACTGTCCCTTTGAGTTCAGGCGGATCCAGCTCTTGTCCGGGTTCGGGCGCCATGTGTCGAACTGCTTCGCTCCGGCGTCGGCCTCGGGCTCCTGATTCCATTTGCCCCACGCATGGTCCTTGACCTGCTGGAAATCGGAGGGCTTCGACACGGTCACGTCGAAACTGAACTCGAACACATGATCCAGGGGCATCTCGCCCTTGTCGGCCGAGCGCACGGCCGACACCGTGTTCGATGCCTTGTCCCAGGTGATATCGAACTGGCCTGAAACGTCACGATCGTTGTCGGTTTTGTCGATGAGCCTGCAGTTGTCAACGGAGTATTCGACGCCATTGGGGTCGATCACGTCGCGGAATCGCATCTCGTAACCGCCGCGGCCGGTGCCGTACGTGATGGTCGTGCGGTTCGTCATCCGGTCGGCGCTCACACCGTCCTCGATCTTCTTGACCGGGTTCTCGGGCGGCACCGAGCTGACCTTCCAGGATTCGGCCGGATCGCGGTCGGCGGTGTCCACGGCTGCCTGCATACGACCCTGCTTGGGTACCTGGATATCGATCCAATACGAGCCCTCGGCCCAATGCTGCATGCCGAAATCCTTCGGCGTGGCGAGGTTGTCGAGCTGGGTGTCTCCGTTGCTCGGGAAGCTGATCGACTTGCTCACGCTCTTCGCGGGCAGGTATGGGCCGTGCTCATAATGGATGATCGCGGTGCCGTTCAACGTTTCCTTGATCGTGGATCCACCGTTGTCGGCGTGGATGACATCGCCGATCGGATCGGTGGAGCCGACCTGCATGTCGGTCTTCTGCTTGTGGCTGGTGGTCACGTTCAGCTTGTAATCGACCGGAGGCTGGTTCTGCGCCAACACGATCACGCGGAACGAGGCGTTCGGGTTGGAGTTGATCGACTCCTGCGCCAGCGAGTCAACGCTGCGCGTGCCGAGCCTGTCCTTCCATGTGGTCGAGGTCGAGTACTTCTGGCCCTGATACGTGTAGTCGCCCTTCGCCTCGGCCTTCCACTGCGCCTCCCAACGGTTCTTCGCGTTCGAGCTCACATAGCTGCCGTTGAACGAACCATCCGCCAGACGCACGTAGCCCACCGCCACCAGACGGCAGTCCGCGTTCCCGTCACCCGTATAGGAACGCTGGCACTCATCGATCGCGTCGCTCAAAGTCTTGTTCATGTTCACGAACTGGTTCTGTCCATTCGCCAGATCGGACGACAAACGCACCTTCGCGTCACTCAACGCCGTCTTCATGCCATCCAGCGTGGCCGGCCACGAATCCTTGTAGATCCAATGCACATCGGCCGTCTGCGTCGGCCCGCCGCCCGAACCGCCGCCGTCCTCGCCGGAACCGCCGCCACCGTTATCGGCCAACGCGACCGGAACCAGACACGCCAGCAACGCCGCGGCGGCCGTGATCGACGCCACCGCGCCGGCGCCCTTCTTCCCGAACCTCATACGAAATCCTTTCCCACATACGACAGAAGCGCCCCTCTCCGGGAAAGGGAGGAGACGGGGACTCCAGAACCCGCCTCCTCCCGGGTCCCTGGAAGAAAAGCACGCCCGCAAACCCGACGGCAGGCCGCCGGACCCCGAACGCACCATCAGCATCACCCCGCATCAAGCGATGCTGCGGCGGACAGACATTGCCCCGGTTGGAACCACCTTATTGCGGGCCGGGGCTGTTGTGTCGCTCCGGCTATGATCTGATTGCGAAACGCGGCGGTATGCATGCAGGTTGCGTTGTATAATAGTCATGTATTTCAATTAAAAATTGATTATTACGAGTTTTAGAGAATGGCAATGCGATGATTCGTTTGAAAAGACTTGTTCTGGACGACATGAGGAACATATCGCATGGCGTCCTGGATTTCGATGATCTGCCCACCGGCGGCAGTGTCACGGGCATTTACGGGCAGAACGGGTCCGGTAAGACCACCGTCATCGACGCCATCGGGATACTGCGCGCGCTGCTATCCGGGGGCATGCTGCCGGATACCGCCGGCGATGTCGTCAGCGCCAGCGCCGGTTCGGCGACCGTGACGGCGACGTTCCTCATCGGAGGCAAGCAGAAGCCCAGTTACCTTGAGTACAGGGTGTCCATGCGCAAGGCGAACCCGGATTCGACGCGGGCGCGCGTCGTCGCCGAATCGGTGCGCATCGGAGACGACCCCTCGCGCTTGGGCCGTGAGGTGCTGGGGCATCGGATGGAGGACTCCGAGGCGGACGGGTTCGTGTCGACCCCGGTCTACGTGTGGCGTTCCATCGAGGCGGTCAGCTCGGTGAAGACCGTGGTCTCGCGCACCGCGGACCGCGCGTACATGGAGGGGCGTTCCTTCCTGTTCTCCCGGTGCGCCACGCTCGATGACCGGCCGGACGCCGAGTTCCTGATCGACTGGGCGGTCGCCCGCGTGCGTGAGACGAACGGCGTATCCTCCAGATCGCTGACGTACATCAACGAGCGTTTCAGCGAGTTCGTGCGCCTGCGCGAGGCCCTGTGCAGCTACGCGACCAATGACATCTTCGTGTCCACCACCCGCCGCGGCTCCTACCCCGCGTTCGCGATCATCCCGATCATGGAGGAGAACCCGGAGGGCCGCAACACGGAGTTCGCGTTCGACCTGCTGCAGCCCAACCCGCTGACCCCCGGACAGGCGAAGCGTCTCGGACAGACCGTGGAATCCTTCGACCGCATCCTGCCCACCATCGTGCCCGGCCTGCACGTCCTGCTGAAGACCGGCACCGCGCCCTCCGGCAAGGACGGCGAGGACCGGGTCACCGCGGAACTGTTCTCCCGCCGCGGCGACGTCACGGTCCCCTTCCGCTGCGAAAGCGAGGGCATCATACGCATCACCGCGCTGCTCGGCTACCTCAAGCACGCATACAACGACGAAAACGCGCTGGTCGCCGTGGATGAGTTCGACTCCGGCGTGTTCGAGCTGCTGCTCGGCGACATGCTGAGCCAGCTGGCGGACGGGTGCGCGGGACAATTGGTGTTCACCGCCCACAACCTGCGGGCGTTGGAGGTGCTGCCGAACAGCTGCATCCGCACAACGGTGACCGACCCCAATAATCGGTTTGCGACCATCCCCCGCAAGTCCTCCACGAACAACCAGCGCAAACGGTACCTGACGGCCAGCGAACTCGGATGGAGCGGCCCCGACATCTACGATCCGCCCATCCCGCGCATGTTCGGCAACAGCCTCTACGCCGCCGGCCACCCCGACGAGGACGACGACATCGACGACGATCTGGCAGCACTCAACGCCGCCGGGACGGAGGCGGACCGTGGCTAAACGCAAGATCGTCCTGCTCGTCGTGGAAGGCGCGAGCGACGCCAGCCTGCTCGTGCCCGCATTCTCCGCGTTGATCGAGAACCGCCTGTTCCAAGGTCAGGAATTCCATTGCGACGTGCTGACCGCGCCGAACCACCGCGAAGAATTCCACCGGCGCAACGGGTTCTACCCCGCGGACAAACCCTCGCAAACCGTGCGCGAACTCGTCGAATACTACCTCAAAGATCACGACCACACATGGAGCCAACTCGGCCACATCATCCAGATCTGCGACTTGGACGGCGCGTTCGCGCCCGACGACTGCGTACGGGAGGACCCATCCACGGAGGGGACCCTGTATTCGACGACCGACATCATCACCACGAACCGCACCGCCCTGATCGCCGACCGGACGACCAAGAAAAACGGCGTGGACGCCCTGCTGAAACTCGACGGGTTCAGGAAGAAGAACGGCCGCACCACACTCATGATTCCATACCGCCTGTTCTATGTCAGCCGCAACCTCGAGCACGCGTTCCGAGGCAGGATTGACAACCTAGACGCGCAACACAAGCAAAGTGGTGCCATCAAACTGGCGGACCGCTTCACGCGAGACCCGAACCTGTTCTCGACGACCCTCCAATCCTTGCGACGGATACACGGCAATCCAGTGACTTGGGAGGAATCATGGCAATACGCCATGCAAGACTGCCACTCACTCGAACGCGGCAGCAACCTCGCATTCGTGGAACCATACCTAGCAGGCGAACTGCAATAGGTCATCCGTAGCTGGATAGCCTGGAGCCGCATTAGCAATCCTAGGACCATCCGGCTGCGGACACGAATTATGGTTAAGAATGTGGACTTAGAGTATTTGTAACATAACGCAGAGGTCGTCTATAACATTGTATTTCGCATCTATTTCAGTTTCGACAAATGCGGGCATGATGTAGATAATGAGGACTATATGGAACGCAGATTCGCAGTCGATAAGACATTGTCGATGAATTGCAGATGATTACGTACAAGGAAGTATACAATATGATAATACATGAAAAACATATCTCCGCACCTTATAAAAGTCCGCTATATCGCAATAATGAATATCATATTTCGGTTGGTAATCAGGGAATCGACCTAGATAGTATATATAATGACAACAAGGTTGAAAACGCTGAATTTTTACGATGGCTTGGATATGAGTCTTTCTGGCTTATTATTGGAATAATAATATCCTCTATTTCGGCCATAGCCCGTCATTATAAGGAATTATCTTTAAATGAGTTGGCAGAAAAATCTTCTTGGGACAAGACGGAATCTATACTAAAAGCTTTCCCCTGTTTTGCAGAAGATGCAGGCCTGTCTATTATCCTCGCTCTATTGGCGATAGTTGCGGGTCTTTCCGTGGGTATCGCAGTTGAGGATCTTTCAAAAAATCATATGTTTAGATTCAGATCTATGGGTAGGACGCTCATACGATTCAGTAATCTGTCCATCTGCTTTCTCGGCCTGTCATCCGCTAGTCTGATTCTCCGGTATGGGAAAGGACTTGGTGTTCTTCTTATTTTTGGTTTATTATTTTGTTTCACTATGCTTTACGGCATAGGCGATATATCTGTGAATTATCGTACTCGATTGAAGGAATTATCCAATAGATTGCACGAAGCGGAAAAAGAGCTATGCAATGTCACCAATAGGAAAAGAAAGCGCTATGTGTTTCGCAGTGTAGGAAGATGGAATAGGACTCTTAATAGTATCGGATTGTCGTTTGTGATTCTGGTCTATGTTTGCTCATCCGTGCATCAGCATAAGTTATTGTTGGCCAATTTGGTGATTTCTTTTACATTGGTTGTTTTTTACTGGTTGTCAGTTTACGTTCTAGGAAACATCCTTTATGATTCAATAAAGGTGTTTGAAGGATTGACGAAAGAAATTCGTCCACTAAAAATACTTTATTGTATTGCATTGTCGGTTTTCTCATTTATCGCATCAATGTATTTGAGTATGATTTTTATTCTTACGTCTCATCAATGCCTGTTTTATGTAAGCTGTGTTTTATTGTTTATCCTATTGCTTTATATCTGCTACTTTTCTTTATCGTCAAAAAATAGGCGGTTCCTGTTTATTGAAACAAGAACCGCAAAACTAAAGAAAAACGTCAGTTTAACTCGGCGACTTATTGGCCTAATGCAATCTGAGGAACAATTGGTTTAATTGGGTTAATTTTCTATATTTATCAAAGTGATTATCGTCCGGGTCATGTATATTTTTTAACGTTTTAATGACGCAGATAGCGAAAGCGCCAATGATAGCGATGGCGGCGAGGATTGCCAGTCGCGTTTCACGGCGTCCCCTGGCCGCCATATCGGCCTGTCGGTTGGCTAGGGCTTCGGCTTCGGCGGCGACGCCGCTGGCGGCGATGGTGGCGATGTGCGCGCCCATCCGATCTTCAAGGGAGGAATCCTCCTCGATGCCGTCGAAGGGTTCTTCGGTTTCGTCATGGTTGTCGTTCATGGTGCTGCTCCGTTCTTGATTGCTTGATTGCTGTATTGTTTGCTTTCCGGCTTGCTTGATTGCTTGCATGTCTGATTGCCTGCATGCAGGCAATCTTGATTGTTTGATTGTCTGCATGCAGGCTTGTTGGTTTGTCAGCTTTCGGTTTGCCCGGCGAGGATAGACATGCGTGCGGCGATGAGCGCGTGGCGTGCGATCGCCAGGTAGAGCTGGTGGCCTTCGCCGTCGTTCCAGAACCGGTCGAACTGCTCGGTCGGCATCATGCTGGCCGGGTCGAATCCGTTCCACACGCCGCCGCAGAACACCTTCGCGGCCGCGTTCACTTCCTCGTCGGACGGCATGCCCGGATGTCCTTCGGCGGAGTCGGCGGCGGCGCGCATCTGAGCGCCGAACACGCGGGCCTGCAACGGCGAAAGCGTGTACGCCAGTCCCGCCGTCGAGCCTGCGGGAAATCCCGTGTTCACGCCGAGGGTGATGACGCGTCCGTCCTCGCCGATGCTGATCCGGTCGCCGAGCACGGAGACCTCCATCGAGTAGTCCATAGTGGCTCCTTTCCGCAGACGCGGCGCGGTTCTCGGGTTCGTGTCTGCCTGTGTGATTGCCTGAATGTTTGCCTGTCGGCTTGCTTGAATGCTTGATTGCTGGATTACTGGATTGTCTGTTTGTGTGATGGCTTACGGTTCGTCGGTGTCGTCGAGCCGGTCGAGTTCGCGTTCGATGGCTTCGCGCAGGAGCCGCTGCATGGGCAGGTCGTGCGCGGCGGCCGTGGTCTTGAGCCGGGTCTTGAGCGAAACGGGTATGCGCAGCGAGAGCATGACCAGGGGCTCGCCCATGGTTTTGGCGGTCTTGTTCTGCTGGCGCAGCACGTCGTCGAACGGCACCGGGCGGGCCAGCGGCTGGTAGTTGCCCTGCATGGTCTCACCCCTGCCTTCCGACGATCTGCTGGAGTTCGGTGACGAGGTCGCGGTATTCGCCCAACTGGTGCGGGTTGGTACCGAGCGAACGCTTGTAGGACTGGGCCTTCGGCACGATCGTGTCGAACCGAGGAGTATCCATGGCGTTGAGCGCATCCATGGTGTCGCGGAACGCCTTCGTGTTGCGTTCGGCCTTGACCAGCAGCAGCGCGGCTGGCGTGCTCATCCTGGCCATGTCGAGGGTGCTCCATGCCTGCTGGAGGTCCATGGGCGAGTCCGACGCCGGCACGATCACGAAGTCGGCGGCTTTGATGGCCATATCCAGGGTCGGCCCCTGCGGCGGTGCGTCGATGATCGCCCATTCG
This sequence comes from Bifidobacterium amazonense, assembly GCF_018555435.2. Taxonomy (GTDB): domain Bacteria; phylum Actinomycetota; class Actinomycetes; order Actinomycetales; family Bifidobacteriaceae; genus Bifidobacterium; species Bifidobacterium amazonense. The sequence goes on along the minus strand of NZ_JAFEJT020000034.1, from coordinate 9,599 downwards.
TCCGGGTCCGCTCCGGCGGCGAGCTGGCGGAGCGTGGCCTGGTTGGCCGGCAGCACGTCGAACGTCAGCGGGTCCGGGGTCTGTTCCGCGGCGGCGGCCCACAGGCTCGCGCTGGATTGCGGGTCCGCATCGTACACGACGGCGCGGCCTCCTCTGGATACGATGACCGCGGCGATGTAGATGCTGGACGTGGTCTTCGCGACCCCGCCCTTGGCGTTGGCTATGGCGATGCGCATTCGTTCTTCTCCCTTGCGTTTGCCGGCGACCATGCAGGCAAGGCTGACTGATTGCTTGGTTGCCTGCTCGCATGATTGCTTGGATTCCTGCTTGTTGACTTGCTTGATTGCTTGATTATTTGATTGTTTGACGGGTCATGTGGGGTTCGGGGATGGGGCGGTCCTGCGTGCGCGCAGGCGGCGTTGCTGGCGTTCGGCGCTGGCCTCGTCCGTGACGTCGTCGAATACGCTCATGTGGGCGCGGATCCAGTCCGTGAGCAGCCGCCAGCGCTTGGTCCAGGGCAGGTTGCGGTCCCGGCATGGGATGCCGTCGGCTTCGGCCATGCGCGCGATCCTGCGTCGGTCAGTGCACACCTTGCCTCCGTACACGCCCCATTCGACCCCGCCACTGGCGGCGTAGGCCAGGCATTCGGCGCGTACCGGGCATTGTTCGCACACGGCCTTGGCGACCGTGTGGAACGCCTTCGCGTCGTCGGGGCGGTGCTCGAACTCCAGCGACCACATGTAGTCAGACCATGGCCGGGGGAATTCGCGGCATTCGCCGGCCTTCTTCCACGTCTCAAGACGATGTCCGTCCCCGCTCATGACCGCATCGCCTCCGCCGGGGCTCCGGTCTTCGCCTTGCGGTGGCCGGCGACGTCATGGGTGACTCTGTTGCGTTTGTCGTACGCGCACACCGGGCATGCCTCCGTGGCGATGACACCCTCGATGTGGTCCTGGCATAGCGAGGTGCGCAGCAACGCCGCCCCGTAGATCGGCACGCGGCTCGCGGATGACGAGCTGACCGGGATGGCCCGGTTGGGGTCCTTGACGACCGGCAGCGGCGCGTCCGGTGCCCGCTTGCCCGTCGGATCGGGATGGGTGAGCATCTCCAGCCGCAGCTGCACGTAGTTCGTGGCGAATCTGGTGCCGCTGGTGAGCCGGGGCAGCCAGTAGCGGTTGCGGTACGCCCAATCCATCGTCGCGACGATCTCGCCGTACGGACGGTCGATCAGCAGCGAGTGGACGGCCTTGCGGTCGGCCATGGTCGCCGGCACGTCGAACCGTTGGTCCACGGCGAGCATGTGCTGGCGGATGCCGTCGAGCACGCGCACCTCCTGACCGGCACGTTCCGTGACCGGTTCGGGCAGCATGCCGGGTTCGGGCACCCACAGCGGGTTCCTGCAACCCCTCGGAGGCAGCGCCTTGCCCCAATCGGGCGTCTGGACAGTTCCGGGCTTCGGATCGGCGACCGGCTTCGTGGAGGCTGGTTCGGCGTTGAGGGGAGCATCCCCGAAGGGGATGAGGGGAGAATTGTTTATCACTTGTCTATTGGGTGACTTTCTGTCCAAGATTTCGGGACAATTTGTCCTCGAACCGGAGCCTGTTGGTTCGGGTGACAATCCGTCGGGTGACAATTTGTCCTTGACCGGATCCGGCTTGCCTTCGGCTTCCGCCAGCGCGTCCAGATTCCGGGGTTTCTCCTCGATGTTCTCGGCGGCATGGTCGCCGTCCATGACGACGTCCCATACGCGGGAGCGGTGTCCCTTGGCGATCGGCTTGCGGGTGCGCGGGTTGCGCGCCGACATCTCCTGGTCGCCGGGGCGGATGTAGCCCTTGCGCTCCAGCTCCTGCAACGAACGGATCACGGTGCGCTCACAGCACCCGCAGTTGAACGCGATGGTCTCCACGCTTGGCCAGGCGGCCGCACCATCGTCGTAGTAGGCGCGGCGAGCCAGGTACACCAGCACGAACTTGGTGATGCCCTTGACGTCGTCGCGCTCCCATGCCCAGTTCTCGGCCCTGCTGCTCATCGCATGACCTCCCCACCATCGCGAGACGTATCCGCTTCGCGGCGTTCGCGCAGCCGCGCGCCGATCTCGTCGCCCAGGCGGGCGGCACGGCACAAGGCGTACGAGAAGACACCGCCGGATACGCACACGGCGGCAACGACCAGCCACCACATGGTTCGGCCGGTATTCGGGAAACGGTCCGCGGACACGCGCCTCAGCGGCGCGAGCCCCGGGACGGGTGGGCGAGCATGGACAGCATATGCGCCTTCGCGATGCGCAGATCGACGTTCCCGCCGGTCCTCGTCGTCCGCCGCTCGTCGTCGCGTGAGCGGCTAGGCTTGAAAACGGACGCCGGACGAACGCCGGCGGTATTGGTAGAATCGGTCATGGCGATGACCCTCCTTCGGTAAGTCGGAACGTCGGGCGTCTGATCTTGGCGGATTCGCGCGCCCGCATGCTCCATGGTTGTTGCCGTTCAATCCCCGCGCCGGGTTCCAGCCGGCTCGGGGACCCTTGTTTCGGGTTTCCACCCGCCGTCCGTGAGATAGGCATCGATGCCGAGCACGTACCCCGGGGACAGGTTTCGGTGAATGGCCAGCCAGATCAGGTCGGACTGTTGCCACGGTATGGATCCGTTGACCTTCCCCGCGACCGAGGATTTGGATTTGCCCATCTCCTTCGCGAGGTCGCGACAGCTCAGACCCGCCGCCATCATGTAGCGGCGCATCGGAGAGTCCATTCTACCTGTTATAAGTCCATTCACGATAGACAATATATCAAGGAACTTGCGTCATAGCAAATTGCTGTTGTAGGATTATGTCCATCGGTAATGGACGATTCCAATACGGAAGGACATGATATGTCAGGCGTTGAACCATCACCTGAATCCAATGGACTCGGGGATTATATGCAGAAGGTATTCATCTGGAACGTCAACATGCAGCTGACCGGACGCGGGATGAATCAGCAGGCCCTGTGCGCCCCGCTGGGGCTGAAGAAGCAGGCCGTGTCGGCAAAGATGACCGGCAAGACCACCTGGACCATCCAGGACATCGCCGCGGTGGCGGAGTTCTTCAACATATCGCCCTTGCTGCTTCTCGACGCGACGATGTACGAGCAGATGCTGAGAGGCATGAGGGGCGATGGAGGTGCATCTTTGGTGGCAGTGGCCACCGCCGGGTTTCCTGTTCGAGCGGCTGAAGGCCAGGCTGACGGCCTGAAACCGTTGGAAACAAAAGGCTCCGGGCCACGATACCTCGTGGAGCCCGGAGCCGGTGGGTACCCCCAGAGAGAGTCGAACTCTCGTTGTCAGATTGAAAGTCTGGTGTCCTAACCGTTAGACGATGGGGGCGGACAACTCGATTGATAATACGCGAGTCGCCTCATACGCGCAACATCGGCGTGTCGGCCGGGATTCCAAGGCTTTCAGAGGGCACGATCACGGGCGCACCGGTCGGCGCGCCGTCCAGTGCGCCTCATATCCGTGATCGCACGGCATACTCCGGCACGACGGGCTTGGGACCATCCGACATGCTCCGCACCCGCGATCACACGGTGCACTCACACAGTGCGATACGTGAAGTCGTGGATCACACGCCCCGCGGCGAGCCCCTTCTTCTCGAAGTTGGTGAGCACGCGTCCCTCGAACCGCTCGGACTCACGGAAATCGGCGTGCGGCAGATCGGCGGCCGTGTCGGCGTTGCCCTTGCCAACGTGCGCGATCGGCAGGCTCACGGTCAGCGAGCCAACGTTCTCAAATCCGTCCGCGTCGTCCATCACCTCGTGCACATGCAGCGCATAGTCCTCGATGTCGGTGGCGATGCGCCACACTCCCCCGTCGACCAGCGCGCGCCGCACGTCGCCCGCCAGTTCCGGCTGCACGATGCGCCGCTTGTGGTGCTTCATCTTGGGCCACGGATCCGGGAAGAACGTCCACACCTCGGCCAGCACGCCCGGCGCGCACGCCTTGAACAGCTCCGGCGCGTTCACCTGCGCGATGCGAATGTTGTCAAGATCCTGCTTGCCGGCCAGCAGCAGCGTATGCGCCACGCCCGGATCGTACACTTCCAGCGCCAGGAAGTTCAGCTCGGGGTGCGCGGCCGCCGCCGCAGCGACGTTCTCGCCCTGACCGGAGCCGATCTCGACGATCAGCGGCCGGTCATTGCCCCACGTCGATCGCATGAACTCCGCGTCGAACCGCAGGCCGTCGCGCACGTCGAGCGAGCCCTCCCCCGCGTTGATATCCAGCAGGTACCGGTCGGCGTACGCGTCCCACGCGCGCTGCAGGCGATCGTCGAGACGCGCGGATCGACGTACGAACGAGAGCACCTTGCGTCCGTACAGCGGAGGACGACCGGCGTTCGTCGCGTCCGATGCGGCAGCCTCGTCCGCCGCGACAGCCACGTCCGACGAGACAGTCGCGTCCGATGGCAGGATCGACGTAACCGACGAGGACGTCGACACGTCCTCATCCAAGGCAATATCAGATTGATTCACGACTTCAGACATACGACATACGATACCGGCACACGCGGAACGCACGCCCCGATATCAGCCGAGCCGGGCCTCGACCCAGTCGACGATGTACGGCGCGACCTCCTTGATCTGGTCGATCGCGACCTGGAACTCGTGCGGGCCGCCGTACCACGGGTCGACGAGGTCGATCTCGTCCTCGCGCCCGGCCGACGGCTTCGGCAGGTTCGGATCGAAGCTGCGGTACATGTGCACTTCGGAACGCTTCTCGGCCGGCAGCTGGCGCAGCAGGGCGCGCATGTGCGACGCGGTCATCGGCAGGAACAGGTCGCTTTCGTTGATCTCCTCGCGCGTGATGCGGTGCGCGAAGTGGTGCGCGGGGATCTCGTAGCCGTCCGCGCGCAGCACGCGCACGGCGCGACGGTCGATCGGGTTGCCGTATTCCTCGTCGGACACGCCGCTGGACATGACGCGCACGCGGTCGGCGAGTCCACGCGCCTCGAATTCGGCGCGCAGGATGATTTCGGCCATCGGCGAACGGCAGATGTTGCCGGTGCATACGGTCATCACGGTGTACAGGTGGTCTGCGGTCATCTCACTGCTTTCGGTGTGCTGGATCGGTTCGGTATCGGTTCGGTGATCGGTGCTGGATCGGTTCATCGGCCCGCTGACGGCCCGTTCGTCGATGCGACTGATCCGGCCGGAAAGGCCGGCCGGTCAGCGGGTCTTCTCGAAGGTGACGAACCGGTACGCCCGGATGCCGCTGGCCTTGGCCTCGGCCTTCTCCGGCTTGCGCCAGTGACCTTCGTCGGCGATGTGCCACAGGTCGGCGTCCACGAGGTCGCGGATGTCGGGTGCGTACACGTCGGCGTCCACGTTCGCGTCGATGATCGTCACGTACGCCTTGGACGCGAGCGGCAGGGCCTCGCGGAACATCTGCGCGCCGCCGATGACCCAGATCTCGCTGCGGTCCATGCCGTCGTCCGGGATCGCCTCCTGCCGCGCATAGTCCATCGCGTCGTCGAGGCTTTCGGCGACGGTCGCGCCGAGCGCACGGTACTGCGGATCGTGCGAGACGACGATGTTGTCGCGGTTCGGCAGCGGACGGTACTTCGGATCAAGCGACTCCCAGGTCCTGCGTCCCATGATCACCGGATGCGAGACGGTCAGTTCCTTGAAATGCTTCAGGTCCTCGGACAGGTGCCAAGGCATGCCTCCGTCAAAGCCGATGGCCCCTTCGCGACCTTCCTTGTCGCGGGCCTCGGCCCAGATGAGGTTCACCGAGAACGTCTTGGGGAAATCATCACCCCAATCCTCGGTGTCGTCGAGCCCGGCAGATCCGGGCTCGGGTTCGTGGTAGCCACTGCGACTACTGTCATGCTCCATTTCAATCACTCCTTGGGTTGAACTGGGTCAGATTCTATAGTCATACCGCGACGGTCAAGCGGTCAGACCGCCACGGCCGAGCCGTCAGACCGCGACGGGCGCCTTGATGGTCGGATGATGACGGTATCCGACGATCTCGAAGTCGCCGTAGTCATAATCGAACAGCGAGTCGGCCTTGCGGATCCGGATCTTCGGATACGGATACGGTTCGCGGCCGAGCTGTTCGAGCACCTGCTCGATGTGGTTGTCGTAGACGTGGCAGTCGCCGCCGGTCCACACGAACTCGCCCGGCTCAAGTCCGGCCTGCTGGGCCATCATCAGCGTAAGCAGCGAATACGAGGCGATGTTGAACGGCACGCCGAGGAACATGTCGCACGAGCGCTGATACAGCTGGCAGCTCAGGCGCCCGTCGGCCACGTAGAACTGGAACAGCGCGTGACATGGCGGCAGGGCCATCTGGTCGACCTCGGCCGGATTCCACGCGGTCACGATCATACGGCGCGAATCGGGATGATGCTTGATCAGATCGAGCACGTTGCTGATCTGGTCGATGGTGCGGTTCGGGTCGTCGGGCGTGGGCGCGGGCCAGCTGCGCCACTGCACGCCGTAGACCGGGCCGAGGTCGCCGTTCTCGTCGGCCCATTCGTCCCAGATGTGCACGTTGTGCTCCTGCAGCCAGCGCACGTTGCTCGATCCTTTGAGGAACCACAGCAGCTCGTACGCGAGACCCTTGAAGAACACGGTTTTGGTGGTCAGCAGCGGGAACGTGCCGTCGGACAGGTCGAAGCGGATCTGCCGGCCGAACAGCGAGATCGTGCCGGTGCCAGTACGGTCGGACTTGAGCGTGCCCTCGGTCAGGATCGTGCGCACGAGGTCCTCGTACGGCGTGGGGATGTCGGTGTCGGGACGCGCCGGGATGCGCGCGCGGATGTCTGCAAGCTGTTCCGGTGTCAATGCCATGCCTTTCAGCATAGCGTGAGGCGCGTGATTATAGCAGACTCGCCCGAAACGCGTTGTCCCGCAAGGGTTTTTGAAACGGTCCGAACGCGGCGGGGACGGCGTGCGAGCGTCTTGCGGCCGCCGTCGATTCACATTATGCGCGCGGCGGACGGCCGCGGCGCGATTGTGGGATACATTGGACGTGTCGACATCGGCGCGACGGTCGCGCCGCAACAAGACGAGGAGGACACTATGGGCAAGCGACTGTGGGTCGAGCGCAACAAGGACGGTTCGTGGGACGCGTTCAGCGACGACGGCGCGCATCTCAAGTTCGGCAAGGGCAAGGGCGTGTTCACGCCGGGCGACCTGATGAAGATCGCACTGGCCGGCTGCGCGGCCCTGTCCAGCCAGTTCGCCATCGAGCACACGCTCGGCGAGGGCAAGGGCGCGAGGATCGTCGTGGACGGCACGTACGACGCCGACAACGACGCGTACATCAACTTCAACGAGCAGGTGGTCGTCGACGCGACCGACGCGAACCTGAGCGACGAGGACGCCGACAAGCTCAAGGAGCGCATCACCCGCCACATCGACAAGGGCTGCACGGTCAAGCACACCTACGTGCAGGAGACCCCGGTGCGCATGGATGTGACGATTCGCCGCTGATTCACCATCAACGACATCGGTTTCCCGGATTTATTGCACTGACGCCGACTCAGTGCAACGATTCCGGGAAATCAGCCGCATCGTCCCGGATTTGTTGCACTGAGACCGACTCAGCACAACGATTCCGGGAAACCAACTAAAATTGCCCGGATTTGTTGCACTGAGACCGACTCAGCACAACGATTCCGGGCAATCGCATGTTTACAGCCGTAAGCCTACTGGCGATCCGGATCGATCTTCGCCTCGATCTTGGCGGCGACCTCCGGCTCGGCGGTGGGCACCGCGATCTCCTCGACGCCGCTGATCGCCTCGATCGGCTTCGGCGTGACCTCGGCCGGCGAGCTCGGCACCGTGTCGAGGCGGCTTTCCGCGGCCTCCACATACTTGCGCGGCACCACGTACACCGGGGTCACGGCGTGCTGCAGCAGTCCCTGGCTGGTCGAGCCGAGCAGCAGGCCGGTGAATCCGCCACGACCACGCGAGCCGACGACCACGACGTCATGGTTCCAGCTGGCCTTGGTCAGCGCGTTCACCGCGGAGCCGGGCACGACCTGCTTGTTGATCTTCAGGTTCGGATGAGCTTCGGCCAGCGGCTTGATGCGCACGGTCAGATCGTCCAGATAGGACTCCATCACGCCTTCCTCGCCGTCGATGCCCTGGATCTTCGGCACGGCCGAGATCACGTCGAGTTCGGCGCCCCAGCTGTCGGCGAACGCGGCGGCGATCTCGAGCGCCTTGAGGCCCCACTTGGATTCGTCGGAGCCGACCGCGACCTTGGTGATCGTGTTGTTGAGGTGCATCAGGTTGCCGTCGTCGTCGGTGTACGGCACGACGACGATCGGGCAGTACGCGTACGCCGGCAGCGACGACGACGTGGTGCCGAGGAGTCGTTCGGCCAGTCCGCCCTTGCCGCGGTTGCCGATGACGATGAGATTGTAGTTGCGGGACAGTTCGACGAATACGGACGCCGGGTCTCCGGTGACGATGAGCGTGGCCGCCTCGACGCCCTGCTCGTCGGCGATGGCCTTGGCCTTGGACAGGATCTCCTGCGCGTCGGAGTGCGCGGCGTTGTCGTCGCCCATGGCGGTATAGGTGGCGTCGAAGGACACCGCTGCGTAGCTCGGCAGCGAATACGCGCACACGATCTGCAGCGTGAGTCCTGCATGCTTGGCGTAGTTCGCGGCCCACCACGTGGCCTTGTAGCTGGCGTGCGAACCGTCGACTCCCACGAGAATTGCCTTGTCGTTGATCATGACGACCTCCTTACGTCGTTCGGCGCAACCGTGCGCCGCCCACAACCCCAAGAATACTCGCCGACCGCGTGAATCGCGTGTTACCCCACGCGGAAAAATCGTCGGCGGATACGCCCCGCGACGCGCGCGACGTCACGCTGTCGTGTACGTTGCCGTGTACGTCGCCGCATACGAAAACAGCGCCCCGTGACGGGACGCTGTTGTGCGAAGCGCAAAGTAACGACGATGATCGCCGCCGGTGCGACGGCCGGCCGTTGCGGCCGGCGTGCGGGATTACAGGACGCGGCGGATGGAGTAGCCGCTGGTGAACACGCTCAGACCGGTGATCTGCGTGCCCTGGTACGGGTTCAGCGCGTTGACGACGAGCCCGTTGCCGATGTAGATGGCCGCGTGCGTGCCGTTGGCGAGGATGTCGCCCGGCTGCGCGTCGGCGATGGATGCGACCGCGGTGCCGACCGCGGCCTGGGCGCCCGAATAGTGCGGCAGGCTGATGCCGAACTGGGCGTACACGTACTGGACGAAGCCGGAGCAGTCCCAGCCGCTGGGCGTATTGCCGCCGGCCACGTACGGCGAGCCGACGAACTGCGTGGCGTAGGAGGCGAGGGCCGAGCCGCTGGTGCCGGTCGGGGCGGACGTGGTGCCGGAAGCGTCGGAGGTTCCGGTGGAGTCGTCGGTACCGGTCGTGGTGTCGGTGGTGGCGGTGTTGGTGTCGGGAACGGCGTCGTACAGCGATTCACGCTGTTCGGAACGGCTGGCGGCCTGCGATTCGGCTTCGGCCTGCGCCTCGGCGGCGGCCTTGGCCTCCTCCTCGGCCTTCTTCTTGGCGGCTTCGGCCTCCTGCTCGGCCTTGGACTTGGTCACCGGCACCTTGAGGC
>NZ_JAFEJT020000033.1 GCF_018555435.2 Bifidobacterium amazonense | reverse complement strand
CGTGTACCATCTTGCCGACGATCCCTCACACGAGCGAAGCCTGCGCGTCTCGCCCTCGTCCTGCGTGCTGCTGCCACCGAACATCACGGTATGGGGCACCGGAAGAACCGGAGAGAACGTCGACTTCCTGTGGATACATTTCCTGGCGGACTGGAAACCACGCGAAACGGCCGTGCCGGCCCAACAGACGTCTTCCGCCGTCCCCGTCCAACCGGACACGCTGCAACGCATCCGACGCAAGGAATACTGCCCCGAAGTCGACGGCATCTGCATTATTCCGGAACGGTTCGCGATATACAACATGAAACGCGTGCTGGTGACCGCGCGCATGGTGCTGTCCTGCGCCAACGTATACCGGTACACGCAACGGGAGAACGACCTGCTGACGGCCGCCCTGCTCATCGAACTGAGCGACGACTATCTCAGCTCCTTGGCCCGGACGAAAACCGACAGCGCCAAGACCGCGCCGGTCATCGAATGGATCAGGACGAACATGTCAGCCAAACTGACCGTCGCGGACGTGGCCGACCATTTCGTCATGAACCCGGACTATCTCAACCGGCTATTCAAACGCGAGCATGGCACGACGATGCGCGACTACCTCATCGATCTGCGCATCGAAACGGCGAAGGCGCTGCTCATTCACACGAAACTGCCGATCGGCACCGTAGCGAAATATGCATACTTCAACGACAAGCGGAACTTCATGAAACAGTTCAAGAAACGCACGTCGCTCACCCCAACCGATTTCCGCACGGCGCTCGCACACACCTACGGCAACACTCCATTCGTAGACCCGGCCTTGCCCGTGCCCCACGACGTCGGTGTGATCATGAAGCACGGCGAACAAGACGAACCCTGACGACATCGGCATAGTACTCTCGCACCACGTAAGAGGACCGACCGCTTCGTAGGCCAGCGCGTCCTGCAATTAACGAATTGCAATTAGCGGATGTTCTGCACCGTGTGTTGTGGGGCCTGATCGGTAACCATGGCAAAGAGGGAAGAAGAGGACAGCGAAAGAGCGCCCAGCTTCACGTGGGTTGCACGGGGCAGCGCCGTCCGCACAATCCGCACCACGCGAACAGCCCAGCCCTGTACAATCAATCATCCGAACCCCGCTACCCGACGAACGCGATCGGCGCCGCCAGATCAACGCCGGAACCGTCGCGACGCGTATCAGGATCTGGCAGCTCCACCGGGGAGCCGGCCTCGGTGGAGGCGTGCAGCGGGTAGGCGCCCACCCAGGCGAGCAACAGCGTGTTCTGGCCCTTGAGGAAGCGCTGCGAGCGCACGCCGCCCGTGCCGCGGCCCTTGGTCGGATACAGTTCGAACGGCGTCACCTTAGCGCAGCCGTTCTCCGTACCGGGCAGCGCGTCCTTGTCGCCCGCCACCGTGAGCACCACGGCACCCGAAGCGTTCGACACGTCAATATCGCCACCGTCCTCGCCGTCGCCGCCGGTCCACGCGATCCGGCCCGCCGGCACCACGTTGAACGAGATCGCCGAGCAGCCCTCGGCCAGTCGGATGCCGGCCATGCCGCCGGCCGTACGGCCCTGCGGACGCACGTTGGACGCCTCGAACGTGAGCAGCGACGAATCGGACGAGACGAACACGAGCCGATCGTCGTCGGCCGCATCGGCCGCGAACAGCACCTCGTCGCCGTCCTTCAGATCGATCACGTTCCACGAATCCATCGTCGTGGGCGACTCGCGGTTCCACCGCTTGACCACGCCGCCGCGCGTGCCGATCGCCAGGGGAGCGGGCACCGCGCCATCCGGTCCGGCCGAACCCTCCGGCGACTCCACGCCGTTCAACGTGCCGGCCATCGCCACGGCCGCGACCACGCGCTCGCCGGGCACCGGTTCCGTGCTTTCCGTCAGCGACAGCAGTTCGTTCGCACGGATGCCGCCCGTCGTGCCCAACGTCTCGGCCGCGGGCAGCGCCGGCAGTTCGACCGCATGCGCGAGCACCAGACGTCCGGCCGACGTGATCAGACCGTACGACGAACGCGTCGTCGTACGGAAGATCGACGTGATCTGATCGTCCGACCTGCGTGCGTCAGCCGCGGAACGCGACTCCCACACGTCCCACGCGGCGGGCGACGTGCGCGCGATCAGACCGGACGCGCTGAGCATCACCACGCACGGCTCGTCGTCGATCTGCAATGCGGCGGCCGTGGCGTTCTCCTCGCCGGCCTTCTTCGCGGCCGCTGCCGCCGCAGCCACGTCGGCCGCCGCGGACGACAGGGTCGTCGCCGTGCGCGCCGCCTCCAACGCGGCCGTGGACGCGCCGTCGTCGCCGTGCGCCGTCACCGGCGTCAGCGTGCCGTCCTCGCCCTCGTCGAGCAGCACGGTGCGACGCGGCGAACCGTACGTCTTGACCGCAGCGTCCATCTCGCGCACCACCACGCGATCCAGCTCCTTGTCGGAGGCGAGGATGCGCTCCAGCTCCTCGATGCGCTGCTTGAGGTCGTCGCGCTCCGCCTCCAGCTCGATGCGGCTCATCTTCGTCAGCCTGCGCAGACGCAGGTCGAGGATGTACTGCGCCTGGATGTCGTCAAGGTCGAACACCGCGATCAGGCGGCTCTTCGCCGCGTCCGCGTCGTCCGACGTGCGGATCACCTGGATCACCTCGTCGATGTCGATCAACGCGAGCAGCAGGCCCTCGACCAGATGCAGCCGCTCCAGCGCCTTCTTGCGGCGGAACTCGCTGCGCCGGCGCACCACCACGCGCCGGTGGTCGATCCACACCTGCAGCAGCTCCTTGAGCCCCATCGTGTGCGGGCGGCCGTCCACGAGCGCCACGTTGTTGATCGTGAAATTGTCCTGCAGCGGCGTGTGACGGAACAGCTGCGCGAGCACCGCGTTCGGGTCGAAACCCGTCTTCACCTCGATCACCAGACGCGTGCCGTTATGACGGTCCGTCAGGTCGATGGCGCCCGAAATGCCCTCCAGCTTGCGGTTCTTCACACCTTCGGAAATACGCTCCAGCACGCGTTCGGGGCCCACCATGAACGGCAGTTCGGTCACGACGATCGCCTTCTTGCGCGCGGTCACGTTCTCGATATGCGTCTTCGAACGCGTGGTGAGCGTGCCGCGGCCGGTCGCATACGCCTCGCGGATGCCGTCGCGGCCGATGACGATGCCTCCGCCCGGCCAGTCCGGGCCCGGCACGTAGCGCATCAGCTCCTCGAGCGAGGAGGTCGGATACTTCATCAGATGCTTGGCCGCCGCGACCACCTCGCCCAGATTGTGCGTGGCCATGTTCGTGGCCATGCCCACCGCGATGCCGGATCCGCCGTTGACCAGCAGGTTCGGGATCGCCGCCGGCAGCACGGTCGGCTCCTTGAGCTTGTTGTCGTAGTTCGGCGTGAAATCGACCGTGTCCTCGTCGATGTCCGCGTTCATGCCGAGCGCCGCCGGGGCGAGACGGGCCTCCGTATAACGCGAGGCGGCCGGACCGTCGTCGAGCGAGCCGAAATTGCCGTGGCCGTCCACCAACGGCAGGCGCATCGCGAACGGCTGCGCCAGACGCACCATCGCCTCGTAGATCGCCGAATCGCCGTGCGGATGCAGCTTGCCCATCACCTCGCCGACCACACGCGCCGACTTCATGTACGCACGGTCCGGCGTCAGGTTCATCTCGCCCATCTGATAGACGATGCGACGCTGCACCGGCTTGAGGCCGTCGCGCGCGTCGGGCAGGGCGCGCGCATAGATCACCGAATACGCGTATTCGAGGAACGACTTGCTCATCTCCTCGTTCAACGGCGTTTCGACGATATGCTCCTTGACCTGGCGAAGGTCATAGGCTGCTGATGCCGGCTTGCGATGTGATGCCATGCGTGCGCGCTCCCACTGGTCGATTGCGGATGGACGAACGGAATAACCGGACCATGATATCGGACCCGTACGAACATCCGTGCGATGGCCGGGTTGCGGGAGGGCCCCGGCGTCTGCCTTGCGGCCGTTCGCATCCACGATCCCGCCCTGCAATGTTCACCCCGCAGTGATTGAATGGGACGCATGAGTGTGGATGTACCGGAGATGAGCGAACTGCTGGGCCTGACGCCGACGGCGCGATACGGGGACGGCGCGGCCGATGATACGGCCGGCGATACGGCCGGCGGCGCGCGCGGGGGAGCGCTGCACCTGTCCGCCATCCTGCCGGCCGCATCCGCCGCCATCGGTCATCCGATCGGCACCGCCGTCCACCACGATCCCGCCGCGCTGCAACGCGCGCTCGGACTGCCCGACGCGACCAGCGCCATCGTCGTGCTCGTCGACGGACTCGGCTACTGGAACCTCGCCATGCGGCTCGGACACGCGCCCTACCTGCGCTCGCTGATGAACGAGACGGCCAATCAGCGGCCGATCGCGACCTGCGCGCCCAGCACGACGGTCGCCGCGATGGCCACGTTCGGCACCGGCACCTGCCCGGGCCTGACCGGCATGGCCGGATACACGCAGCTCAATCCGGTCACGGGCAAACTGTCGCAGCTCATCCAGTTCACCGACGCGATCCCGCCGTCCGATCTGCAGCGCCAGCCCACCGTCTTCGAACGGCTTGCACTGCGCGATGTGCGCGTCACCAGCTGCGGCCTGCCGAAGTTCAAGGATTCGCCGCTGACCGAGGCGGCGTTGCGCGGTCCCGCCTACATCGGCGGCGTCACGCCGCGCGACCGTCTGCTCGCCGCCTGCGAGTCCGCGAAGACGCCGGGACTGACGTACCTGTACATCCGCGACGCGGACAAGATCGGCCACTCCTACGGGTGGGACTCGGACAAGTGGATCGGCGTGTTCGAACGCATCGACGCGCAGCTGGCGGCCCTGAAACGCAACGCGCCGCGCGGCACGCTCATCGTGGTCACCGCCGACCACGGCATGATCATGGCCGATCCGGAGCAGCGCATCGACATCGCCGAAGAACCGCAGCTGAGCCGCGGCGTGCGCGTGGTCGGCGGCGAGCCGCGCGCGCTCATGCTCTATGCGGAGGAGGACGAGCCGGCCGGGGACATCGCGCATCGATGGCGTGAACGATTGGGCGGACTCGCGCTGGTGCGTACGCGCGACGAGGCGATCGCGCAGGGACTGTTCGGCCCGGTCGACGACCGCGTGCGCCCGATGCTCGGCGACGTGTTGGTCGCCGCCGGCGAGTCGGTCACCATCGTCGACTCGCGCACCCAGTCGGACAAGGCCACGCATCTGCCGAGCGTGCACGGCTCGCAAAGCATGATGGAATCCGACATCCCCTGCCTGATCGACGTGGCATAGGCCGAGGCCCCGGGCAAGACGCCGGTCACTCGCCGAACAGGATCTCGTCCCACGTCGGCACCGCCGAACGGCCCGAACGGCGCTTGGCCGGCTTGGTCTGCGGCGTCTGCTGCTGGGTTTCGTTCGCGGCGCCGTCGCCGTGGACGGCGGTTCCGTCCGCTGCGTCCGGCGTCTCGTCGGCCTGATCGGTCCGGAGCGGATTCGTCGCGGCCGCGTTCGATGACGTCGCGGGCTGCACGGCCGTGCCTGCCGGCCCGTCCGACGTGGCCGGGGACGGGGCATCCGGCGCGGCCGCCACGGCGCCCGGCGCGGCGATGGGGGAGATGGCCGGGACGACGGGCGCGGAACCGGCCGCCGTGCCCGCGGACATGCCGGACGTCTCGCCCGCATCGTTCTGCGCAGCGCCGTTCCATGCCGACACCGCGCGTTCGATGCGCGCCGAACGAATCGAATCGCCGGGCAGGTTCAGCTCGATCGCGAACCCGTCGTCGTCCTCGTCGGCCGGCAGGGGAGACCCCTGCGCGCCGAGGTTCTGCTCGCCGAGCAGCTTCTTGGCCGCCGAGTTGAGGCACACCACCGCGTTGTCGTGCATGTTCCACGTCCATTCGGCGCGCACCGCATGCCCGGACGACATGAACCGCGCGGTGATCCGCCACGGTTCGAGTCCGCGCCGCGTGGCCTGCCAGTTGAGCGTCTCCATGCCGATGCGCGCCGAGGCGAGCGTGCGCTCGATCAGTTCGGCGACCGTGCGCATGTGGCTCTCCTTGGGTGCCGGGACGGTCAGGAACTGCTCGATCGCATACTGCTTCTCCGTCTCCACCGCGGACGAGAAGCGCCTGACCAGCGCCTCGCTCAGGTTGTAGCGTTCCGCGACGCGCGCAGGATCCGCGCCGGCGCGGATCAGCGACTGGATCTGCGAGATCGGCAGCGTGCTCACGTTCTGCGGCTGCCGGCGCTGCGATTCGGAGCGGATCTGCTTGGCCTCGAGAATGGCGCGCTCCAGCGTGTCGTCGACGGTGACGGCGAACCGCAGGCCCCCGGCCGAAAACACCAGGTCGCCGGTCCCGTCGACATGGTCGAATCGGGCTTGCTCCAGCGGATTTTCAGGCATATGCGCACCACTTTCCCTCATCGAGTATTACCGTATCCATTGTGCCTTACGCGTCGTATTTTACGAGTATTTCGACCCGCGTATCCTAAGCCGGGCAAAAGTCATGTATCCTATGGCGCAGAAGAACCACATTCGAGAAAGGATCACGATGGCTCAGGATTACGATTCCCCTCGTAACAAGGACGAGGACGAGGAGTCGCTGCAGGCGCTCGGCAAGGGATCGCAGAACACCTCCAGCGACATCGACGACGACGAGAACGCCATCGCCGAGGACTATGAGCTGCCCGGTGCGGACCTGAGCAACGAGGACGCCTCGGTGACCGTCATCCCGATGCAGGGCGACGAGTTCATCTGCTCCGAATGCTATCTGGTCAAGCACCGCAGCCAGCTCGCCTACACCACCGACGACGGCCAGCCGGTGTGCAAGGAGTGCGCCGCCTGATGGCGATCGACGAAACGTACAACGAGCCGGAAACCGTCGAGGTGCTCGTCAAGTCCCTCGACCCCACGCATCCGGCCGAGCTGTTCTACGCCCACGCCGGCGACGCCGGCGCGGATCTCGTGACCACCGAGGCGGTCGAGCTCAAGCCGTTCCAGCGGGCGCTGGTGCCCACCGGCGTGGCCATCGCGCTACCCGCCGGCTACGTCGGCCTCGTGCATCCGCGCTCCGGACTCGCCGTCAAGCGGGGCGTCACCGTGCTCAACGCGCCCGGCACCATCGACGCCGGCTACCGCGGCGAGATCAAGGTGCCGCTGATCAACCTCGATCCCGAGCACGCCGTGCGCTTCGAGCCCGGCGACCGGATCGCCCAGCTGGTCATCCAGCGCTACGCCGAGGCCAGGTTCGTGCCGGCCGAGACTCTGCCCGGGTCCGATCGCGCCGAGCGGGGCTTCGGCTCCACCGGAGTGGCCTCCAGGTAGGGACAGGGGCGGAACGGGGCGCGCGTCCGCGGCGGCAAACGAGGTAGGATACTACTCATCACACGAGGAGAGGTGGATCATGGCTAACGCTGAAGGCGACTATAGCGCGGCACGCATGTTGGGTTGTGAAATCAGCGACGATCCGCTCAACCCCCTCAAGCCGATCGTCGAATCGTGCCGGGCGCACCATCCGCAGGAGGACCTGTCCATCCTCGAACGCGCCTACCGCCGCGCGGTCACGCAGCACGCGCCGCAGCGGCGCAAGTCCGGCGAGCCGTACATCATCCACCCGCTCGCCGTCGCGCAGATCCTCGCCGATCTCGGCATGGGACCGCTCGTCGTCGCGGCCGGCCTTCTGCACGACACCGTCGAGGACACCGACTACACGCTCGACCAGTGCCGCGCCGAGTTCGGCGACACCGTCACCGGACTCGTCGACGGCGTGACCAAGCTGAGCAAAATGGAGTACGGCGACTCGGCGCAGGCCGAGACGATCCGCAAGATGGTCGTCGCGATGAGCCGCGACGTGCGCGTGCTCGTCGTCAAGCTCGCCGACCGTGTGCACAACGCGCGCACCTGGCGCTACGTGAAGACGTCCGGCGCGCAGAAGAAGGCGCGCGAGACGCTCGACGTGTACGCGCCGCTGGCCAACCGGCTCGGCATGAACGCCATCAAGACCGAGCTCGAGGAGCTCAGCTTCAAGGTGCTCTACCCGAAGATCTACAACGAGATCGTCGTGCTCGTGGCGCGCCGCGCCGGCCAGCGCAACGTGTACCTCAAGCAGATCCTCGCCGAGATCAACGAGGACCTGGGCGCGCAGCACATCAAGGCGTACGTGACCGGACGGCCGAAGGACTACTTCTCGATCTACCAGAAGATGATCGTGCGCGGGCACGATTTCTCCAATATCTACGATCTGGTCGGCGTGCGCATCATCGTCGACACGATCCAGGACTGCTATGCCGCGCTCGGCGCGGTGCATGCGCGGTGGAGCCCGGTCCCCGGACGCTTCAAGGACTACATCGCCATGCCGAAGCTCAACATGTACCAGTCGCTGCACACGACGGTCGTGGGCCCGGGCGGCAAGCCGGTCGAAATCCAGATCCGTACCTGGGACATGCACCGTCGCGCCGAATTCGGCATCGCCGCGCACTGGAAGTACAAGGCGAACGGTCAGGCCGGACGCGCGCTGAGCTCGCCGGACAAGTCCGATCTCAAGCGCGGCGAAAACGACAACCAGGAGCTGAGCGAGGCCGACAACCTCAAGTGGATCCAACAGCTGGCCGACTGGACGAGCGAGACGCCCGACTCCAAGGAGTTCCTCGGATCGCTCAAGGAGGATCTCGGCGCGGCCGAAGTGTACGTGTTCACGCCGAAGGGCAAGATCGTCTCCCTGCCGGCCGACGCCACCCCCGTCGACTTCGCATACGCCGTGCACACCGAGGTCGGCCACCGCACGATGGGCGCGCGCGTCAACGGCCGTCTCGTGCCGCTCGACACCAAACTCGAGAACGGCGACACCGTCGAGGTGCTCACCTCCAAATCCGACACGGCCGGCCCCTCGCGCGACTGGCTGAGCTTCGTCAAAAGCCCGAAGGCGCGCAACAAGATCCGCCAGTGGTTCTCCAAGGAGCGGCGCACCGAGGCGATCGAGGAGGGTCGCGACGAGCTGACGCGCGCCATGCGCAAGCGCAACCTGCCGATCGCCACGCTGCTCACACCGGGCGCGCTGGTCGGAGTCGCCGACGAGCTCAACTGCTCCGGCGTCGACAACCTGTTCGCGGCCATCGGCGACGGTCAGATCTCCACACAGAACGTCATCGCGCATCTCGTCAAGGACGCCGGCAGCGACGAGGTCGACGAGGAGGTGGAGCAGGAGGCCCTGCCGCTGCGCCAGGTCGAATCCGCGAAGAAGACCACGAGCTCGCTCGGCGTGTCCGTCAAGGGCGTGGGCGACGTGTGGGTCAAGCTCGCACGCTGCTGCATGCCCGTGCCCGGCGACAAGATCATCGGCTTCATCACGCGCAACCAGGGCGTTTCGGTGCACCGCACCGACTGCCAGAACATGCTCGACCTCGAACGCCGCCAGCCCGAACGCGTCGTCGACGTGCAGTGGACCAGCACCAAGGGCCTGTTCATGGTCAAGATCCAGGTGGAGGCGCTCGACCGCCAGCACCTGCTCTCCGACGTGACCCGCGTGCTCGCCGACCACGGCGTCAACATCATCTCCGGTTCGCAGACCACCGGCCGCGACCGCGTCGCGATCAGCCAGTTCAGCTTCGAAATGGCCGACCCGCAGCATCTGAGCCGCCTGCTGGCCGCCGTGCGCAAGATCGACGGCGTGTTCGACGTGTACCGCATCACCGGCACCAAGGAGTCGCAGGAGCCGCGACTGCGCAAGATGCAGGAGTAGGTCCTTCCCGGCCGTGCGGTCGCCGCCCGGTCGGGAGCCTCTGCCACACTGGTGCGCTATGAGTACCATCGTTATGCACACCTCCGAAGGTGACATCAAGATCAACCTGTTCGACGACGAGACCCCGGTCACCGTCAAGAACTTCCTCGGCCTCGCCACCGGCGAGAAGGAGTGGACGGACCCGTTCACCGGCCAGCCGTCGCACGAGCCGTTCTACAACGGCCTGACGTTCCACCGCATCATCAAGGACTTCATGATCCAGGGCGGCTGCCCGCTCGGCAACGGCACCGGCGGCCCGGGCTACGACTTCGACGACGAGATCGTCCCCGATCTCAAGTTCGACCGCCCGTACCTGCTCGCCATGGCGAACGCCGGCCTGCGCCGCGGCCGCGACGGCAAGATCCACGGCACCAACGGCTCGCAGTTCTTCATCACCACCGTGCCGACCCCGTGGCTCGACGGTCACCACACGATCTTCGGCGAGGTCGCCGACGACGAGTCCAAGAAGGTCGTCGACAAGCTCGAAGCCGTGCCGACCGACCGTTCCGACGCGCCGCTCGAACCGGCCGGCATCCTGTCGGTCGACGTGCTGTGACGCATCTGATGTGCAGGCAGTCGCTCGGACGATAGGCGTGCGCCCGAGATTGTGGCCCCTCCCGACAAGGAGGGGCCACAATCGTATGCGCCCCGTGTTTGCCGTTCATTCGCCGTCCGTTCGCCAGCTGTTCGTCGACACGTGACGACAACCGTTGGCGCGGCGTCGACGACCGTGCTGTACTTGGAGTACGGCATACGCCGCGTGGTACGTATGTAACGTGCGAGAAGGGATCCATCATGAGCAACGTCACCCCGCCATCGTCCGACATACCGCCGTTGCGACCGCAACGTGCGAACTCGGCCCGTCTCCATCGTGCGCTGCTGGGCGACACGCTGCCGGTCCGCCAATACGACCTGCTGACCGACGACCATCCCTGCCGCTGGTACGATCCGCGGGAAACCCTGCGCGTGCGCGCATGGTCGCGCGGCATGGCGTTCGTCGGCATCCTGCTGGGCGTGATGATCGCCGTGTCGTTCATCGGCGTCGTCGTGATCACCGTGGGCGAGACGATAGGCGGATCGGGGGAGCCGGGCCTGGATATTGACGTCGCGTCGTTGCGCGGCTCCTCGCCGATGGCCGTGCTGAGTTCGATCGCCGAACTGATCGCGGCCGTCGTGGCGTATCTGATCGTCACGCTCGTCATGGAGCGGCGTCGGCCGCCGGTCGAGCTGTCGCCGCGTCGCGCGTTCGGCGTGATTCGCGGCATGATCGCCGCGTTCGTGTGCATCGCCGTGTGCATCGGCGTGATCGCGGTATTCGGCGGCTATCGGATCGTCGGATTCGATCCCGGATACAATCCGTGGGCCGATCTGCTGACGTTGGGATTCACCGCCGGCATCGCCGAGGAGATCATGATGCGCGGCATCCTGCTGCGGCTCACCGAGGAGTCGCTCGGCTCGTGGGGTGCGGTGATCCTGTCCGCGTTCGTGTTCGGCATCATACACTGGAGCAACCCGGACGGCACCCTGTGGGGCGGGATCGCCATCGCCATCGAGGCCGGGCTGCTGTTCGGCGCGATCTATCTGGCCACACGCTCGTTGTGGTGGTGCATGGGATTCCACTTCATGTGGAATATCGCCGAAGGGCCGATATTCGGCTCGATCGTCTCCGGTACGGGGGAGCAGGGCTCATGGCTGGTCGCGCGGTGGAGCGGGCCGGACTGGCTCACCGGCGGCTCGTTCGGCCTTGAGGCGAGCATCGTGCCGGTCATTGTGCTCGGTGGCGTTGCAATCGCGCTGCTCATTCATCTACAGCGGCATGGGCTGATGCTCGACCCCATCAAGCAGCGCAAACGTTGGCTCGGCATTCTCGACTGACGGCGTCGACGTCCGGCGGATCATGCGAATCATGATGGCTGTGCCCCGCAACCGAATCCGATTGCGGAGCGCAGCCATCATCCTGTTCCGCCTCGCGATCTTAGGATTAGGATTTAGAGGATGCCGAAATGGAGGAGGGCGTTCATGATGCCGTCGTGGTCGACGTCGTCGGTGATGTAGTCGGCGGCCAGCTTCGCCGGCTCGGTGGCGTTGCCCATCGCCACGCCGAGGCCGGCGAACTCAAGCATCGCCGCGTCGTTGCCGCCGTCTCCGAACGCGATCGTCTGTTCTCTCGTCCAGCCGTAATGGCGCATGAAACGCTTCATGCCCTCCGGCTTGCCGCCGTCGGCCGGAATCAGATCGGTGAAGTCCGGGTGCCAGCGAACGCCCTTGACGTTGCGGCACAGCGCCGTCACCTCGGCCTCCTGTTCGAGCGTGATGTACGGGCTGATCTGGAACGTCTCATACTCGAGCGTGCGTGCGTGAGGATCGTCGATGTGCACGGCCGGCGCCGTCTTGCCCAATTGCGCCCACGTGCGACGCATCGAATCGGTGACCTGGTTGAAGTACACGTAGTCCTTCTCGCAGAAGTTCGCCACCACATCCGGGTGCGCGTCCAGCCAGCCGATCACCGTGGCGATGTCGTCCGGATCGAGCGACTCCTTTTCGAGGAATCCGGTGTCGTCGAAGCAGTACTGGCCGTTCAGGCCCACGATGCCGTCGAAATGCACGGGGATCATGTCAAGCACCACCGTCATGTGCGAGGGGGCTCGTCCGGTGCAGATGAACACCCTGACGCCGCGATCCTGCAGCATATGCAGCGCGCGGACGGTCGAATCCGGCACGATATGCGTGACGAAACTGGTGAGGGTGCCGTCGATGTCGAAGAACGCGGCGCGGATGTCCCGGCCGCCGGTCTCGTCGTGGGGCGCATCCGTCGTGATGTCCGTCATGGTCATGGCAAAACCTCCGCCTGTCTGACACGTCCGCGCCGTGCGGACGTCACGCTTCCAGTGTAGTGAACCGGAGCCGACGAATCGGAGGATCGGCAGGGACGGAACGGACGTCATGCGTGGCCGCCGGCCGCTCGTCGAACGCGTTATAAGCAATGCGTATAGGCGAGATCGGCCCGTTGCGCGAAGGCCGGAGGAGAACGGCGTAAGGTAACAGGCAGATGATGCCGCACGCCGCGGCGACGCGACGGAACGGATGTCGTCGGGTCGTCCGCGTCGCGGGCGTCAGCCGCGTCCCATCAAGCACGGAAACGGAGCACAGCCATGACCGAACACATCACCGCAGGCGACGATCTGATCGCCATCCGCCACTATCTGCACCAGCATCCCGAACTGAGCTTCAAGGAATACGAAACCACCAAGTACCTGGCAGACCAGCTGCGCGAGCACGGCATCGAAGTGCTCGACAGCGGTCTCGACACCGGACTGGTCGGCCTGATCGAAGGCGCGAAGCCCGGCCCGCGCATCGCGCTGCGTGCCGACATCGACGGCCTGCCCATCCATGAGGACAGCGGGCTGCCGTTCACCTCGCTCAACGACGGCGTGATGCACGGCTGCGGCCACGATCTGCACATGTCCGGACTGCTCGGCGCCGCGTTCTGGCTCGCCGAACACCGCGATCGGATCGCCGGCAGCATCAAGATCCTCTTCCAGCCCGCCGAAGAGCAGGGCATCGGCTCGCGCGAGGTGCTCGCCGCCGGCGTGCTCGACGACGTCGAGGCGATCATCGGCACGCACAACAACCCCAACTACAAGCCCGGCGAGATCGCCATCGGCCCCGAGCCGATGATGGCCGGCTGCGTCAAGTTCGACGTGACGCTGCACGCGCAGGGCACGCACGGCGCCTATCCGCAGAAGGGCACCGGCCCGATCGAGGCGCTCGCCTCGATGATCCTGTCGCTGCAGACCATCGTCAGCCGCAACGTCTCCCCGCTGCACGCGGTGGTGCTGTCCATCACGGCCGTGCGAGGCGGCGACGTGTGGAACGTGATTCCGGCCGAGGCCGGCTTCAAGGGCACCGTGCGCTTCTTCGAGAAGGGCGACGAGCCGCTCGTCCACAGCCGTTTCGAGGCCGTGGTGAAGCATACCGCCGAGGCGTACGGCATCGATGCCGACATCGACTGGGACTGCATCCAGCAGCCGCTCGTCAACGATCCCGAACTCGGCGAGGCCGTCGCCGGCGAGGTCGGCGACTACGCGACGCTCAAGACGATCATCCCGAGCATGGCGGGGGAGGACTTCACCGAATACGTCGCCAAGTCGCGCCTCGTGTTCGCGTTCATCGGCTCCAACGGCGAGCCGGGATGCGCCGACTGGCACAGCCCGCATTTCGTCGGATTGGATGCGGCCGTCGAGCCGACCGTGAACTTCTACGTCAACGCCGCATTCAAGGTGCTCGACGAGCTCGCCTGACCCGGCGGACGCGCCGGCGCGGGCGAACCGTGCCGCGCCGGCACGAACTACACCGGACGAACTACACTGGGCAGGTATGACACAGATTCGCTTCGCACTCGCCCAGATCGACACCTGCGTCGGGGATCTTGACGGCAACGCCGACAAGATCATGCGCTACGCGCACCTCGCCGCCAAGAATAACGCGCAGGTCGTCGTGTTCCCCGAAATGACGCTCACCGGATACCCGATCGAGGATCTGGCGCTGCGCCGCACGTTCCGCCGCGCGGCCTGGGACAAGGCCAACTGGCTTGCCACCGAACTCGAGGCCAACGGGCTCGGCGACCTGTACGTGGCCGTCGGCACCGTGGGCACCGACCACGCGTCCGACAAGCCGCGCAACCGCATGGTCGTACTGCACGACGGCGTGGTGTGGGCCGGCTACGACAAGCACTTCCTGCCCAACTACGGCGTGTTCGACGAGTTCCGCATCTTCGCGGCCGGCGACCGGTCCGTCGTGCTCGACGTGGACGGCGCGCGCATCGGCGTGGCCATCTGCGAGGACATCTGGCAGGACGGCGGACCGGTCGCCGACCTCGCCGAACGCGGCATCGACGTGCTCATGACGATGAATGGCTCGCCGTACGAGGAGGGCAAGACGCACGTACGTCACGAGCTCGCCGCCCGCCGCGCCGCCGAAGTGCACGCGCCGGTCATCTACGTCAACCAGGTCGGTGGACAGGACGACCTCGTCTTCGACGGCGGCAGCTTCGTCGTCGACGCCGACGGCACGATGCTCGTCCGTTCGCCGATGTTCATGGAGCATCTCGGCTTCTTCGACCTCGACACGACCGCCGCGCGTCAGTCGGCCGGAGAGATCGCGCCCGAACTCGACCCGGACGAGGAGGTGTACACCGCCTGCGTGCTCGGTCTCAAGGACTACATGGCCAAGAACCGGTTCCGCGGCGTGTGCCTCGGCCTGTCCGGCGGCATCGACTCCGCGCTCGTGGCGGCCATGGCCGCCGACGCGGTGGGCGGCGAGAACGTGCAGGGCATCTCCATGCCGAGCATGTACTCGTCCGACGGCTCTAAGGACGACGCGGCCGACCTCGCGGCCAACATCGGCGCCAAATACGACGTCCAGCCGATCGAGCCGCTGTTCGTCGCCTACCAGAAGCAGCTCGACCTCGACGGCGTGGCCGCCGAGAACCTGCAGGCGCGCATCCGCGGCGTCATCGTCATGGCCTATTCGAACTCCAAGGGCCTGCTTGCGGTGGCCACCGGCAACAAGTCCGAACTGGCCTGCGGCTACTCGACGATCTACGGAGACGCGGTCGGCGGATACGCGCCCATCAAGGACCTGCTCAAGACCCGCGTATGGGAGCTGAGCCGTTGGCGCAACCGCGCGGCCGCCGCCGGCATGGGCATCGGCGGGCTGCATATCGTCGGCAACGAGCAGGGAGATCCCGGCAAGCCTCTCAGGAACGGCGTGATGATCCCGGTCAGCTCGATCGAGAAGGCGCCGAGCGCCGAACTGCGCCCCGGGCAGAAGGATTCCGACTCGCTGCCCGAATACGAGCTGCTCGACAAGGTGCTCGCCGCGTACATCGAACACGCGCACGGCCGCGCCGACCTGCTGGCCGATGGCTTCGACGAGCAGACCGTCGACACGGTGATGCGACTGGTGGACCGTGCCGAATGGAAGCGCCGCCAGTACCCGCTGGGACCCAAGGTCACCGCGCTCGCGTTCGGCCGCGACCGTCGCCTGCCGGTGACGAACGCGTTCCGCGAGTAATGGAGTGATGATCGCAGCATGATACGGCCGCGCACGTTCCCGACCAGAGGATATGTGCGCGGCCGTTCGACGAAGAAGGAGTGATGATGAGCGACAAGGAATGGTATTTCAACACCGTCACCGAACAGCCCGAGCTGGGCAAGCTCTCGCCGATCGGACAGCGCATGGGGCCGTATAAGACCCGGCAGGACGCACTCGACGCATGGAAGATCGTCAAGGAACGCAACACCGTATGGGACGAGCAGACGCGCGAGTGGAACAAGTGGGGATCCGGCGCGGGATCGTCCGTGAGCGATAACGATCAAATGTGAGAAAGCTCACGCGTTCGCCCCTCCCGTCCCCGCGCCGACCCCGCTACAATCAGTAACCGTACAGCGGCGACGAAGAGGCGCCGAAACGCACCACCAAGGAGTGACATGACAGCAGTCGAGAATGCAGTCTCTCAGGAAGAGCTCGAGGCCAAGGCCTGGGCCGGCTTCACCGAGGGCAACTGGCAGAAGGACATCGATGTCCGCGACTTCATCCAGAAGAACTACACGCCGTACACCGGCGACGAATCCTTCCTCGCCAACGCGACCGAGCGCACCAAGCACCTGTGGAAGTACCTCGACGACAACTACCTGGCCGTCGAGCGCAAGCAGCGCGTCTACGACGTGGACACCCACACCCCGGCCGACATCGACGCCTTCCCGGCGGGCTACATCGAGTCCCCGGAGGAGGACAACGTGATCGTCGGCCTGCAGACCGACGAGCCGTGCAAGCGCGCCATGATGCCGAACGGCGGCTGGCGCATGGTCGAGCAGGCCATCAAGGAGGCCGGCAAGGAGCCGGATCCGGAGATTAAGAAGATCTTCACCCGCTACCGCAAGACCCACAACGACGGCGTGTTCGGCGTCTACACCAAGCAGATCAAGATCGCCCGCCACAACAAGATCCTCACCGGTCTGCCGGATGCCTACGGCCGTGGCCGCATCATCGGCGACTACCGTCGTGTCGCCCTGTACGGCGTCAACACGCTGATCAAGTTCAAGCAGCGCGACAAGGACTCCGTGCCGTACCGCAACGACTTCACCGAGCCGGAGATCGAGCACTGGATCCGCTTCCGCGAGGAGCACGACGAGCAGATCAAGGCCCTCAAGAAGCTCATCAAGCTCGGCGCCGAGTACGGCCTCGACCTGTCCCGCCCGGCGCAGAACGCGCAGGAGGCCGTGCAGTGGACCTACATGGGCTACCTCGCCTCCGTCAAGAGCCAGGACGGCGCCGCCATGTCCTTCGGCCGCAACTCCGCGTTCTTCGACTGCTACATCCAGCGTGATCTGGACAACGGCGTGATCGACGAGACCCGCGCCCAGGAGCTCATCGACAACATCGTCATGAAGCTGCGCATCGTGCGCTTCCTGCGCACCAAGGACTACGACAACATCTTCTCGGGCGATCCGTACTGGGCGACCTGGTCCGACGCCGGCTTCGCCGACGACGGACGTCCGATGGTCACCAAGACCTCGTTCCGTCTGCTCAACACGCTGACCCTCGAGCACCTCGGACCGGGCCCGGAGCCGAACATCACCATCTTCTGGGATCCGAAGCTGCCGGAAGGCTACAAGCGCTTCTGCGCCAAGATCTCCATCGACACCTCGGCCATCCAGTACGAGTCCGACAAGGAGATCCGCTCCCACTGGGGCGACGACGCCGCCATCGCCTGCTGCGTCTCCCCGATGCGCGTCGGCAAGCAGATGCAGTTCTTCGCCGCCCGCGTCAACTCCGCCAAGGCCCTGCTGTACGCGATCAACGGCGGCCGTGACGAGATGACCGGCATGCAGGTCATCGACAAGGGCGTGATCGACCCGATCAAGCCCGAGGCCGACGGCACGCTCGACTACGAGAAGGTCAAGAACAACTACGAGAAGGCCCTCGAATGGCTGTCCGAGACCTACGTGCAGGCGCTGAACATCATCCACTACATGCACGATAAGTATGCGTACGAGTCCATCGAGATGGCCCTGCACGACAAGGAGGTGTACCGCACCCTCGGCTGCGGCATGTCCGGCCTGTCGATCGCGGCCGACTCGCTGTCCGCCGTCAAGTACGCCAAGGTGTACCCGATCTACAACAAGGACGCCAAGGACCTGCCGGGCCACGAGTACGAGTACGTCGAGGGCGCCGATGATGATCTGGTCGTCGGCTACCGCACCGAGGGCGACTTCCCGATCTACGGCAACGACGACGACCGCGCCGACGACATCGCCAAGTGGGTCGTCTCCACGGTCATGGGCCAGGTCAAGCGCCTGCCGGTCTACCGCGGCGCCGTCCCGACCCAGTCCATCCTGACGATCACCTCCAACGTGGAGTACGGCAAGAACACCGGTTCCTTCCCGTCCCGCCACAAGAAGGGCACCCCGTACGCCCCGGGCGCGAACCCGGAGAACGGCATGGACTCCCACGGCATGCTCCCGTCGATGTTCTCGGTCGGCAAGATCGACTACAACGACGCGCTTGACGGCATCTCGCTGACCAACACGATCACCCCCGACGGCCTCGGCCGCGACGAGGAGGAGCGCATCGGCAACCTGGTCGGCATCCTCGACGCCGGCAACGGTCACGGCCTGTACCACGCCAACATCAACGTCCTGCGCAAGGAGCAGCTCGAGGATGCCGTCGAGCACCCGGAGAAGTACCCGCACCTGACCGTGCGCGTCTCCGGCTACGCGGTGAACTTCGTCAAGCTCACCAAGGAGCAGCAGCTCGACGTGATCTCCCGTACGTTCCACCAGGGCGCCGTCACCGACTGATCACGGCGGACGATAGCCTGAGCGTGAACGACACGCGGTAGCCGAAGGGGTGGGGCCGGCGAGCCCCGCCCCTTCTTTCATGTCCTCCCCATCGTCCCCGCCCACACGGGACCGGGGGAGGGCCTACAAGACTTTTCAGGAGGACAACGATGCCCGACACCACGCAATTCCGCACCACCACCAGACACATGCTCAAGGAGTCGAAGACCTACGCCAGCCAGACGCTCATGGGCGGCCTGTCCGGCTTCGAATCCCCGATCGGCCTCGACCGGCACGACCGCATCGACGCGCTCAAAACCGGCGACATCGGATTCGTGCACTCGTGGGACATCAACACCTCCGTGGACGGCCCGGGCACGCGCATGACCGTGTTCATGTCCGGCTGCCCGCTGCGCTGCCAGTACTGCCAGAATCCCGACACGTGGAAGATGCGCGACGGCCAGCCCGTCTACCTCGACGCGATGATCAAAAAGGTCGATCGGTACAAGGATCTGTTCAAGGCCACGCACGGCGGCATCACGTTCTCCGGCGGAGAGTCGATGATGCAGCCCGCGTTCGTCTCCCGCGTCTTCCGCGCGGCCAAGGAGATGGGCGTGCACACCTGCCTCGACACGTCCGGCTTCCTCAACAGGAACTACACCGACGAGATGATCGACGACATCGACCTGTGCCTGCTCGACGTCAAGTCCGGCGACGAGGAGACCTACCACAAGGTCACCGGCGGCCTGCTGCAGCCGACCATCGACTTCGGCCAGAGGCTCGCGAAGGCCGGCAAGAAGATCTGGGTGCGTTTCGTGCTCGTGCCGGGGCTCACCTCCTCCGAGGAGAACGTCGAGAACGTGGCGAGGATCTGCGAGACCTTCGGCGACGCGGTCGAGCACATCGACGTGCTCGGCTTCCACCAGCTCGGGCGGCCCAAGTGGCACGAGCTGCGCATCCCGTACCCGCTCGAGGACCAGAAGGGCCCGAGCGCGGCGATGAAGCAGCGGGTGACCGAACAGTTCGAGTCCCACGGATTCGTCGTCTACTGACTGTCCGCTGACGGCGTGCCGGTCGGCCGCGGATCGTCCGCCGACACGCCGTCGCTTCGCGAATCGGCCGGAAAAATGCACCGTCCGTGCGCGTGCCGATGCCGTGCAAAGACGCGCGTTGCACGTAGTCTGGATGCATGGCTGAGATCTTCGCTTTCCCGGCGGCGACGAGGCCCGGCGACGAGGCCGTACCGACCGGGCGACCCGACGGCGTGCCGGATGAGATGTGGCATGCCGTCGAGTCGGTGCGCGCGATGAGGCGCGAGCCGACGGTGCGGTACCGTGAAATGCCGGTCCCCGAATCCCTCGCCGATTTCGGGATCGGCGTCGAACTTGCGGCCCCCGCCGCCGCTCCCACGGCCCGCGGATGGATCATGCTGCTGTATTCACGCGCCTTCCGCGTCGACTGGCAGTCGCGCTGGCGATGCGTCGCGTTCGCCGCCATACCGTTGGAGACACGCGAGAACGACGGTCTGGCACCGGCCATGTACTGGGACGACATGTGCGGGCATCTACGGCTCGTGCGGCCGGCGAGTCTGGGCGGCACGGTGACCGTCACGCAGAGCACGTCGTTCGGCACGCTGGAGGGTGAGACTTCGGTCGGTTGCGAAATGCGGGTATCATGGACGCCGCTTGAAGATACCGATGGCGGAATGGACGCGGGAGACCAGATACGGTCATGGGCCCGGTTCGTCGGTTCCGCCGCTCGCGATGAGGAGGATCCGACCGTTGAGCGATGAGCCGAGGCTGCAGTCCGAACCAAGGGACGGCGTTCCCGACGTCACGTCGACCAGACGCGGTTTCGAGGCCGTATGCGAACGATTCGCCGCCGCCGCGGGATCCGTGGCCGCCGATGCGGAACGCGCCTCGGGATACCGTTACGGGCACGAGGATTGGCTCGTCCAGTTCAAACGTGAGGGCGCCGGCATCGCGCTGCTCGACCCCGTGGCCCTCAATGAGGACGGCGTCGACTGGAACCGGTTCAACGAGGCGGTCCGTGGAGCGACGTGGATCATCCACGATTCGCTGCAGGACCTGCCCGGCTTCGCCGATCTGGGCCTGCGACCGGACGCGCTGTTCGACACCGAGATCGCGGCGCGGCTGCTCGGGCTGCACCGCTTCGGACTGGCCGCCGTCACCGAACGCTATCTCAACGTCACGCTGGCCAAGGAGCATTCCGCCGCCGATTGGTCGTACCGTCCCCTGCCGCGCGACTGGCGCAACTATGCGGCGCTCGATGTGGAGCTGCTCATCGAGCTCGAACGGCTCATGCGCGCCGATCTCAAGCGGCAGGGCAAGGAGGAGTGGGCCGAGGAGGAGTTCGCCCACGCGCTGAGCGAAGGCACCGGCCCGCAACGCGAGCATCCGGTGCCGTGGATGCGCATCTCGCGCATCACCGTGCTCAGCCACGACCGCCGTGGTCTGGCCATAGCCAAGGCGCTGTGGGAGGAACGCGACCGTCTCGCCCGACGCTACGACATCGCGCCCAGCCTGCTGCTCGCCGACTCGTCGATCATCGAAGCCGCGGTCGGCAAGCCGCGCAACGCACGCGAATTCCGTGCGATTCGCTCGCTCAACGAGCGTGTGCGCATGCACACCGGCGGCGAACAGGACAAGATGTTCGAACGGTACGCGCCCATCCAGCGCAAGGTCAAGCCGTCCGTCTGGCGCGACGTGATCCGCGACGCGCTGGCGTTGCGGGCGGACGACCTGCCGACCATGCCGGTCGTGCGCAACGACGACGGGCAGGGCAACGCGCCACGCTCGATGAAGATCTGGGAAAGCCGCCATCCGCGGCGTGCGGAGACGCTCAAACGCGTGCGACGGGTCGTCAACCAGATCGCCGAGGACACACGCACGCCCCCCGAGATCATCATCCGCCCGCAGATCATCCGTAACCTGTGCTGGACCGACAATCCCCGCGGCAGAGACGTGGCCGCGTTCCTGTCCGAGCAGGGCGCGCGCGACTGGCAGGTGAAACTCATCGCCGCGTCCGTGAGTAGGGTTATCATGTAACGGTTGCCCTCAGGGCAGAACTATGACAGTACGACTTTTCAGGAGCGTTTAGCGTGAAGATCAGCGTCAGGAACCTCGAGCCTACCAAGGTGAAGCTCACCATCACCGTCGAGCCGGAGGAGTTCAACCCCTTCCTCGACGAGGCCCGCAAGGAGATCGGCAAGCAGGTGAACATCCCCGGCTTCCGTAAGGGCCACGTGCCCGGCAAGATCATCGACCAGCGCGTCGGCTTCGCGGCCGTCGCCGGCGAGGCCGTGAACAACGGCGTGCCGGAGCTCTACTCCCAGGCGCTGGACGAGAAGAAGATCCGCCCGATGGCCCAGCCGGAGATCGACGTGCAGGAAGTGCCGGCCTCCGCCAAGGACGAGACCAAGCTCAAGTTCGTCGCCACCGTCGAGCGTCGTCCCGACATCGAGCTCCCGGAGCTCGAGGGCCTGACCATCGACGTGGCCAAGCCGGAGATCACCGACGAGGACGTGGCCAAGCGCCTCGAGACCCTGCGCCAGCGCTTCGGCACCCTCGTGGGCGTCGACCGTCCGGCCGGCAAGGGCGACTTCGCCAACATCGACCTGACCGCCGAGATCGACGGCGAGACCGTCGAATCCCAGGAGGGCGTCAGCTACGAGCTCGGCTCCAACACCATGCTCGACGGCCTCGACGAGGCGCTCGACGGCCTGTCCGCCGGCGAGGAGACCACCTTCGAGGGCACGCTGGAAGCCGGCGACCACGAGGGCGAGAAGGCCCAGGTCAAGGTCAAGGTCAACACCGTCAAGGCCGAGGAGCTCCCGGAGCTCAACGATGACTTCGCCCAGGACGCCTCCGAGTTCGACACGCTGGACGAGCTCAAGGCCGACATCCGCAAGCAGCTCGAGCAGGACAGCGAAGCCCGTCAGGCCACCGAGGCCCGCGACGCGTTCCTCGCCAAGCTGGCCGAGGGCGTCGAGATCCCGGTCCCGAAGGGCGTGAAGGCCGACGCGGTCGCCGAGCACCTCAAGTCCATGACCCCGGATCCGGAGAAGGCCACCGACGAGCAGAAGACCCAGGCCGAGGAGGCCGCCGAGAAGGAACTCAAGGACCAGATCCTCCTCGACACCCTCGCCGAGAAGCTCGACGTCAAGGTCTCCCAGGCCGACGTGTTCAACTTCCTCGCCTCCATCGCCCAGCAGTACGGCATGGATCCGAACGCGTTCATCAACGCGATCGTGAAGAACGGCCAGCTCGGCTCCGCCGTGGCCGAGGTCGGCCGTTCCAAGGGCCTGCTCGCCGGCATGCGCGCCGTGTCCTTCACCTCCGCGGGCGAGCCGCTCGACCTGAGCGCCTTCCTCGGTGAGGACGAGGCCGTCGAGGACGCCGTGGAGAACGAGAGCGTCGAGGCCGCCTCCGCCGCCGCTGCCGTCGCCGACGAGATCGCGAACGACAAGGCCGACGAGGCCCCGGCCGAGAACGCCGAGTGACGCTGACCCGATAGGGCTGTAGTGTGTTGTGAAAAGGCTTGGAATCCCAGTGATTCCAAGCCTTTCCCATTATGTAGTGGCGTTGGGCATCGGGCGTCGGCGTCTGCGTTCGAACATGGCGCATGGCCGGCGGCCCGGTGACGGGCCGATGATGAACAGGGGAGAGGGATGACGAAGACCACAGGTTCCGTGGATTGGAAGCGTATCGGATGGATGGCGGCCGCGGCGCTGCTGCTCGGTGCGGTGATCGGCGCCGGCGCCGGTCTGTTGACGTTGCTGCTGTACGGCATCGAGCGGCTGATGCTCGGCTACGTGGAGGGCTCGGCCGCGCCCGGCCCGTTCGCCGTGCCTGCGGTGCGCCGCGCGGTGTCGGTGACGGTCGGCCTTGCGATTGCCGGCGTGATCTGGTGGCTGCTGCGCACGAAGACCACGAAGGTGCCGTCCGTCAAGAAGGCCGTCGCCGGGGACCGCATGCCGATCTGGCAGACGCTCGTGCACGTCTGCCTGCAGATCTTCATCGTCGGCACCGGCGCGTCGATCGGCCGCGAGGTCGCGCCGCGCGAACTCGGCGCGATGCTCGCGCAGCGGTTCTGCGACCTGTTCCATCTGGATGGCATCGACCGTCGCACAGTCGTCGCGGTCGCGGCCGGAGCCGGTCTGGGCGGCGTGTACAACGCACCGTTCGCCGGCATGTTCTTCGCCGTGGAGATCCTGCTCGCCGACGTCGCGATCGAGAACGTCGCGTTCGGACTCGGCATGTCCGCCACGGCCGCGTTCGTCGCATCCAGCATCAAGGGACGGCATGTCTTCTACGATATCTCGTCCATGCAGGATTCGATCACGCCCACGCTGATGCTCGCCGCACTGCTCATCGGCGCGGCCTGCGGCGTCGCCGGCGCATGGTTCCGCCGCGCCTCGGCATGGGCCGAATCGCACAAGCCGAAGGACACGGCGATCCTGTGGCAGATGCCGCTGGCCGGCGTGCTCACCGGTCTGATCGCCATCGGCGTGCCGCAGGTCATGGGCAACGGCCGCGCCGCCGCACAGCTTGGTTTCAGCACGCTTTCGCCGATGGGAGCCCTTGCGTCCGCCGGCGGTGCGGACGATGGCGGCAATGCGGTGATCGTCGCGGAACAGTCCGTGTCGGCGGGGGATTCACCGGTCTCGCCGTGGACGCTGCTGGGCCTTGGCGATCACCAGTCGCAGCTCGCCGTCGTGCTGCTGGTCCTGGTCGTCACGCTGCTTGCCAAGGCCGTGGCCACGCTGCTCACGATCCGCTCCGGCGCGTCCGGCGGCGTGCTCCAGCCCGGCATCGCGATCGGTTCGATGATCGGCGCGATCATCGGCGTGCTGTGGACGATCGCATTCCCCGCCGACTCGGTCACCGCCTGCGCCCTCATCGGCGCTGCCGCGCTGCTGTCCGCCTCCCAGCAGGCCCCGCTCATGGCCATGTGCCTCGTACTGGAGCTGACCGCCGCCCCCAGCACCTTCTACGTCCCCGTCACGCTGGGCGTCGCCGTCTCCGCGGTCCTGTCCCACCAGCTCCTGCGCAAATAGGCGAAACGGGTATCCCTGTCGATCTTGATAAGCTCCGGCACCGTAAGCGACTATTTCGACCATTCTACCGCTCGGATCGCAGCCTAACGCGGTGATTTGCAGCAGATCGGTGCCGGCAATGCTATGCGTGATGCGACGGGACGGGAATGAATGCGCGGAGACTCCAGGTTCCGTCTTCGGCATTGCATTCCAGCATGCCGCCGAGATCGTCCAGATGACGATGCTGCAGGGACAGGCCCTTATGTGAGCCGAGAGGCTTGGACCCGTTACGGCGGACCGCGTTGAACTGGCGAATCTCGATGCCGTCCGGACAGGCGCTGACGAAGATCGCATACGTTTGTGCCGGATCGGCGTGCAATGCGATGTTCGTGTACAGATGCTGAACGAATCGGGCTATGTCGTGCATGCGTCGCTCGCCGTCCCTCATGCGATGAAGATCGTCATCGCATGTGCCCTGTCCGTGGAAACCCAGCGACCTGAGATATTCGTCGCCGCGGATGATCTGTTCGTCGACACAGTCATACAACGTATCGTCGGCGGTCCGCACGGAGTCCCGTCCGTTTTCCAACGTGTCCATGACCGTGCGGATGCCTGCCAGTGATGATGTCGCGATCCGATCGATCAGCCTGAACGTCCGCTCTTCGGACGAGTTGCCGGCCATGCCGCTTTGCGCCAGCAATATGATCTGGGTGAGCTCCTGCGCCGTGGAATCATGGATGGTTCTTGCCATGGATTCATTGCGGCGTTGGGTCTCCAGCTGGTCGTTCAGCAGACGGTTCTCGTACATGAGTCGGGTGCGCTCGCTGTCATTGCGTTTGTACCTGATGATGAAACCCGTTGCGCCGGCTATGCAGAATGACATCATCAGCGTGACCGAGCCTGACGGGGGCACGATGTCGGTGCCGTAGTACAACGTTTCGGCGATGCGCGAGACCGCGATCAGAATCAGCGATGCCACGGTGAACCCGACGGCATTGCAGTAGGCCATGATCCCCAGCGACAGCCACACGCCCCAGAACATCGCCGGGCCGTTCGGATCGGGAATCAGATGGGCGGTCACATACGCAAGACAGATGACGAACGCACACCAATGGGGAAGGCGGAACGGCAGCACGCACAGGGCGCATACCGTAAGTACGTACAGCAGCACGAACATCGGCGTCCGTGGAGGATTGAACAGTAGGTCGACGAACATCAGCGCCACGGTGATCATGGCCAATGCCAGCATCACCGGATGTCGGATCGCATGATGCACGGTGCCCACCCAATGCGGTTCGGTCATGACTGCCTTCTTTGCTGCATCCACATGATGGAGGCGTCCAGTTTGCTTGAGGCGCCCAGTTTGGCGATGGCATGCCGGATGTGCGTTTTGACGGTGGGTTCTGATTTTCCCAGTATTTCGGCGATTGCCTTCGATGTCTTCCCCTCGGCGCATAGGTCCATCACCTGCCGTTCCGTCGCAGACAGCAAAGTCGTCCGCGTCAGAGCCTTCGACAGTCTGTCATAGGCCTTCTGCGGCGCGTCGAAGGTGTCCCGGATCGGCATCTCGCCGTGAATCCAAGCTCGGATGACGTTCGTCATGGTTGCCGTATCGGCCTTGTCCAACAGTGCCTGCGCGCCCGATTCCTTGGCGATGGTTCGATACCTATCCAACGAGTGCGCGGTCATGCACAACAGAATGACATCGGACGTCCTCTCCCTGATGCTCCTGCAGACCCGGTCGCCTGGTAGTCCGTCCATATCCATATCCACCAGCAACAACGTTGGCCTGGTGGCGTGCGCAAGGCTGTTCGCCACGGCTTCGTTCCCGTCACGGGTCGACCATATGACGGGAATCTCCGGCAGGACCGCGCGCATCATCGCACGCAACGCGATCAGGGTAAGCGGATCGTTGTCGGCGAAGGCCATCGAGAGCCCCGGTCTGACATCGGGTTCCTGCGAATCGACGTGTTCGAACTGCATGGTTTCTCCCTCTGCTCTGATCCATGATAGGTCGTCGGGCCCCTCCGGCAGGAGAACATCCTGACATGCGGCATCAGGCCGGGTTATGCAGATTGTGGGCCCTTCGTGTTTTGGCGTGTATGGGGTTCGTTGTGACGGGTGTTTTGTGACGGGTGTCCGTTCGGTTTCGGAATCGCGCTGCGCGTGACGCCGGAAACCGTGAGTACCTGTCGTCGACGCGGCGGAATGGTCGAAGCGTCGGCGGGGCGTCACGCTGATCTGTGTCAACGTCGGTGTTGATGCCGACTTCGGTGTCGGCTTCGATGTGCGCGCCACTTCGAAAAGTATGGTTTACGCCCACGATGGGTGTGTGGAAGGGACGCGGGGGATGATTGGGATTTGGTGTTGTGGGCGTAGACGGGATCTTTGCGGATGCCGTTGACGGCACGCGGACGGAAGGAGCCGGGTGATGCGCCGGATCGTGGGTATAAACGGGATATGACGTTCGTCGGATTGTGGGTGGTTTCGGACATCGTGGGCATAGGCCGGTCACGTAGGGGCCCTGCGAGGCCTCTTCATGACAGGTCTATGCCCACAATCCCATGCCGCGGCGGTTTTACATCCACGATCGGCCTGTGGCCGGCCCACGATTGACAGTCCACGATCGACTGCCTGGCCATATACCGGTCAACGACCGGCAACCGGCAACCATGCCCCGAAACAGACGCCAACCATCCGGCCAGCCCGGACACCTGTCGCAGCTAACCCTATACCCGTCGCAATGCGAAGAGCCGGATTTCATGGTCCCATCATCTTTTCGATGAGCGCATTTGCTTCTCATGTGTTGCCGGATAGCATGAATATACCTTTTCAAAGCGGAATAAGGGGTGACGAACATGAGCATTGTGAAGACGAGGATCATCGGACTATTGGTGTTCGTTCTGTCGTTGAGCGTGTGTTGCGGCTGCGGGGAGTCGTCGTCATCCTCGGACGATGCGGCGGCGATCGCCGGCGTCAAGGGCAGCGTGACGGTGGACGGTTCCGCGGCGCCCTCCGGTTCCCAGCTCACCTACATGGGATACACGGATACCGTGGAACTCAATGACTCGTATGCCAGGCTTTTGGAGAAGGACGCGGAATGGCTTGATTCCGATTACATTCGCGAGGTCGCCAAAGACGGAAAGATCACGGCTGACGAAATGAATGAGGCGGAACGGCGTTCGATCAGCTGTTTTTCGGGATACGGACTCAAGGTCGGTGTCGACTACTGGTTCGGAAGCGACGACAGCGGCATGATCGAGAAGGACAACGATCGGTATACGCAGGATCAGCGTTCGGACATCGACACGACATGCGGTCTGGATCTCGGATACGACAGCATCAAGAAAATCTATTACAACGCCTTATACAATCCCGACAACGTGGATCTTGAACCATATCGGTTCCAATGCTATCAGGAGCATGATCTGTTGGACGGGTCGTATACCTATTCCCAATTCGAACAACTGGTGGAGGACGGCAACAGTCCATTGGCCGGCATCGCGTCCTTGGATGACGGCAGCCCCACGCGCCGACAGTTCGATCAATGCGTTGCCGACCCGTTGCACAACATCACCGATTCGCCGGTGAAGGGCAAGTGAATGCGATGATCCATGGGCGGAGGCGAACAGCGTCGAACGT
The DNA here is from genome assembly GCF_018555435.2 of Bifidobacterium amazonense. Taxonomy (GTDB): domain Bacteria; phylum Actinomycetota; class Actinomycetes; order Actinomycetales; family Bifidobacteriaceae; genus Bifidobacterium; species Bifidobacterium amazonense. Next base: position 6,101 of record NZ_JAFEJT020000033.1, on the reverse strand, counting down.
GAACGGGAATCAGCCTGCAAGCCGGACGGAGGAACGACGCCATTGGTACCTGGGCAGACAGATGACGGCAATGCTGGCCGTCGCCTGCCTGATGCTCGGTGCCGGCGTCACGGCGATCGTAATGGCACCACGCCTTCCGCAGGCGTTGTCCGGTACAGATCCGAATGCGTCGATCGCCATCGAGCACAGACAGACGGACGACGCGCGCACCATCACCATCGACGCGGAAGAGGTCTCCATGCCTCCGGTGACCGCGCCCCGTTCCGGCATGATCACCCAATCGGACTGCAAGCCCGGCGCCGTGCTGAAATCAGGCACATCGATCATGCGGATCAACGGTCGGAGCGTACTCATGCTGGCCACCGAACAGCCGTTCTGGCGAGACCTGTCGGTAGGAGACCGCGGTGATGACGTCGCATCGCTTAACAAGGCATTGACGATGATCGGCGTGGGCGATATCTCAGGTGACACGGTCACCGACGCCACCATACAGGCGTTCCGCACCGCGTCCGAGAAAGCTGGCAACACGTTGCCGGACGGATATACGACGATCGATACCGGTGACGTGGCATGGCTGCCCGTCGACGGGACAAGCGTGTCGGCTTGTCCTGCGACGGTCGGACAGGATATCGCAAGAGGGCAGACGCTTGTCGAACTGCCTGCCGCCGCCGGGTCCGCCAAGGCGGAGAGCCTGCCGACCGGCGTTGCGTCGGGGGAGCGCGTGGTGCTGGCCGGTGACCAGAAGCTGGACATCAGCGAGACCGGAGACATCGACGACCTTGCGGCGTTTTCGCGTTCCGCGCCGTTTCTGTCGAGCGGCGCGCAGCAGGGAGTACGCAAGGTGAGCGTGCAATGGGCGTTGAAAACGCCGGTGGACGTCGGCGTGGTACCGGCCTCCGCCATCGGGACGATGGACAACGGGCAGCCATGCGTGGTGATCGACGGTGACAGCCGGCCGGTGCGGATCATCGGTTCGATGCTCGGCCGTTCATACGTTCAGACGACGGACGGCGAAGTGCCCGATGGCAACGTGAGGCTCAAGCCCGATGCCGGGGGATGCTCATGAACGAGAATGGCATGTACTCGCCGCAACGAGACAAGGAACATTCGGAAACATATGTGGAACTTCGGAATCTGGGACATGCATACGATGCAAACCGGTTCCTGTTCCGTCACGTGAACGCTAGATTGGAAGCCGGCCGCGTGCACGCGTTGGTCGGTCCCTCCGGATGCGGTAAAAGCACGATGCTGGCGATCCTTGCCGGATGGCTGAAGCCGTCGGAAGGCGCCGTGGAGGAGCGCGGCATCCGCTCTTTCAGCTGGGTGCCGCAGCAGCCGATCGGCGTGGCCAAACGAAGCGTGCTCGACCACGTCGTACTGCCGCTGATGATACACGGTCTGCCGCGCAAAACCGCAGAAAACCATGCGTGGCAGATGCTGCGACGGTTCGGGCTGACGGACATCGCGACACACGACTACGGCAGCCTGTCCGGTGGCGAGGCGCAGCGGCTGATGCTCGCCCGAGCCGCCGCCACCTCCTGCGATATGCTCCTGATCGATGAGCCGACCGCGTCGCTCGACCGAGTCAGCGCCCGCACGGTGATTTCCTGCATCCAAGGATTGTCATCGCGGGGATGCGTCGCGATCGTCGCCACACATGACGGCGAGCTGCGTGACGCGTGTGACGACGTACTCGACCTGGGAGCATTGGAATGAAACGAATACGTAAGGTCCCCGGCCATCGATTCCGGCCATGGACATGGCCGCTGTCGGAGGCTGCGCGCGATCTGCGGGAATCGGTCGTCAACCCGTTGCTATGGTTTGTGGTTGCGACGGCGATACTGCTGCTGCTGTGTGGCGGATCCGATGCGCTCAACGTGCGACAGATGCTCGACAGGACCAGCGCATATCGACAGGCGGGCGGCGACATGATGATCATCGAGTCACCGGGGAACATCAGCGGTACCGCGTGCGATAATCTGTCCACCATCGCCGGCGTACGGTCCGCCATCGCGCTGCGCGTCGCCGGACCGGTCACCGCACTGGCCTTGCCGGACGCACCCTACGTGGCATACGAGACCTCCGCCGATCCGACGGTGATATTCGATGTCAACGGTCGATCCGGAATGGTCATCGCGCGCAAGATCGCCGACCAGTTGGGGCTCGGCGTCGGAGACGAGCTGCATATGGGCAACGGCGGTGACGCCGTTGTCACCGGCATCTATGATTGGCCGAACGATGGCCGTCAACCCCAGTATGCGAGCGTGGTCCTGATCGACGTCCCCACGACCGAACGGGACAGCATGTTCGACAGCTGCTGGGTGCGTGCATGGCCGATGAGCGAAGCGATGCGCGATGCGCTCGCCGCCACGGTCGCTGATTTCGACATGACGGCTCCGGGCGCGACCAACATGCCGGTTCCCACGAATCTCAATCCCATGCTGTCGGCGCCTCCGTCGGCCGACGACTATGCCGACCGTCCGAGCCGGTTTGCGCCTTGCGTGGCGATGCTGCTGCTCGCCGCAGTCGGGGCGTCTGCCGTGCGTATACGACGTGTCGAACTGGCTATGGAACGCCACTTCGGTGCAAACGTGGCACAGATCGCCCTGCACATCATGACGACGGCCGTCGGATGGCTGCTGCCCGCATGTCTGGTCTCCGGCGGCCTGATCGCGTTGGTGCTTGCGCCCGTTGCGGACGGCATGATGGATGCGTTCCTGATCTGGATCGACGTGGTGTTGCGCGGACTGGTCGCCGGCGTCTGCGGTGCGATGCTCGGCGTCATCGCCGCGGCGGCCACGATCCGTGCCGACTCGCTGCCCCGTCTGGTGCGGGAGCGGTGAACCGCTATGCGGGTAGCCGAAAAGGGGCGGCGCGGGCGGCGGCGGTCGCTTTGAACGGGTAATGTAGCTAGACGTAATGTTTTATGAGTCAAGGAGATAAGGTGGCAGGTTTCATGACACCCTCACCCACGATGGGCGACGGCGACGCCCCGTCCATGGTGGATCCGATTTTCAACCGGTTGCTCAAGGACCGCATCATCTGGATGGGCGAAGAGGTCAAGGATGATATGGCCAACCGCATCTGCGCCCAGATGCTGATGCTCGCGGCCGAGGATCCGAAGAAGGACATCTGGCTGTACATCAACTCGCCGGGCGGCTCGATCACCGCCGGCATGGCCATCTACGACACCATGCAGCTCATCGAGCCCGACGTGGCGACCGTGGGCCTGGGCATGTGCGCGTCGATGGGCCAGTTCCTGCTGAGCTCCGGCACGCCGGGCAAGCGTTTCCTCACGTCGCACGCCCGCGTGCTCATGCACCAGCCGTCCGGCGGCATCGGCGGCACCACCACCGACGTGCGCATCAACGCCGAGCTCATCATGGACATGAAGAAGACCCTCGCGGAGCTGACGGCCAAGCAGACCGGCCACACCGTCGAGGAGATCTACCGCGACAACGAGTACGACCACTGGTTCACCGCGCAGGAGGCGCTGGACTACGGCTTCGTCGACAAGATCGTGTCCACCCACGACACGATGAGCGCGCAGGAAGGGGAGTGAGCATCATGGCATCCGAGGAAGCGAAGTTCGTCCAGCGCGCCGAGCGTCTGGCCGGTCAGGCCGGCGTGGTCGGCTTCATGCCGGCCGCGGCGCGCGAGGCCGCGTTCGCGGGCCGCGTGGCCGCCGCCATGCCGCAGGACCGCTACATCCTGCCGCAGTTCAGCGAGAAGACGCCGTATGGCATGAAGACGCAGGATCCGTACACCAAGCTGTTCGAGGACCGTATCATCTTCATGGGCGTGCAGGTCGACGACACGTCGGCCGACGACATCATGGCCCAGCTGCTCGTGCTCGAAAGCATGGACCCGAACCGTGACGTGATGATGTACATCAACTCGCCCGGCGGCTCCATGACCGCGATGACCGCGATCTACGACACCATGCAGTACATCAAGCCCGACGTGCAGACCGTGTGCCTCGGCCAGGCCGCGTCCGCCGCCGCGATCCTGCTGGCCGCCGGCGCCAAGGGCAAGCGTCTGATCCTGCCGAACGCGCGCGTGCTCATCCACCAGCCGGCCATCGACCAGGGCTTCGGCAAGGCCACGGAGATCGAGATCCAGGCCAAGGAGATGCTGCGCATGCGTGCATGGCTGGAGGACACGCTCGCCAAGCACACCGGTCAGGACATCGAGAAGATCCGCAAGGACATCGAGGTCGACACGTTCCTGACGGCCCAGGAGGCCAAGGCGTACGGCATCGTCGACGAGGTGCTCGAGCACCGTTCGTGAGTTTCGCCATGGATACCCTCAGCCGGTTTTCGGCCGAGGGTATCTTTGTATGCGGCCGCATTGCGGCGCGATCGATATCGTGGCCGCCAAGACCAAGGACAAGGAAGTGATATGGGACGCGTGGTGAGCTACAACGAGGACGTGCCGCGCTGCACGTTCTGCGGCAAGACCGAACATCAGGTGCACAAGCTGGTGGCCGGCCCGACCGCCGCGATCTGCGACGAGTGCATCGAACTGTGCGTCGAGATCATCTCCGAGGAGCGGCGCCGCGGCGCCGACGTGAACGCGCTGTCCCTGCCCAAGCCCGCCGAGATCAGCGACTATCTCGACCGGTACGTCGTCGGGCAGCCGGCGGCCAAACGCACGCTGTCGGTGGCGGTCTACAACCACTACAAGCGCGTCAACATGGAGCTGCGCGAATCCGCGTCGCAGCTGGGCGGCGACGGCGCGGGCCTTCCTTCGCGTCGGGGACGCAACGCCGACCCTCTTGACGAGGTCGAGGTCGCCAAGTCGAACATCCTGCTGCTCGGTCCCACGGGCGTGGGCAAGACCTATCTGGCGCAGACGCTCGCGCGCGTCATGAACGTGCCGTTCGTCATCACCGACGCCACCACGCTCACCGAGGCCGGCTATGTGGGCGACGACGTGGAGACCGTGCTGCAGCGGCTCATCGAGGCCGCCGACGGCGACGTCGAACGCGCGCAGCACGGCATCGTCTACATCGACGAGATCGACAAGATCGCGCGCAAGTCGGGGGAGAACACCTCCATCACGCGAGACGTGTCCGGCGAGGGCGTGCAGCAGGCGCTGCTCAAGATCCTCGAGGGCACCATCGCCTCCGTGCCCGTGGAGGGCACGCGCAAGCACCGGGACCAGGAGACCGTGCAGATCGACACGCGCGGCATCCTGTTCATCTGCGGCGGCGCGTTCGTGGGCCTTACGGACATCATCGGACGGCGTCTCGGCACCCGTTCCAGCGGGTTCGGCACGGCATGGCACGACCATGAGATCAGACCGGAGGAACTGCTCGCGCAGGTGAACGCCGACGATCTGGCCGATTTCGGCCTGCTGCCCGAATTCATCGGCCGTCTGCCGGTCGTGAGCGTGCTGGACGAGCTGACCGAGGACGATCTGGCGTGCATTCTCGTCGAACCGCGCAATGCGCTGGTCAAGCAGTATCGCAAGATGTTCGCCGCGGACGGCGTGGACCTGGCGTTCACCGAGGAGGCCGTGCGCGCGATCGCCTCGATCGCGATCCGGCAGGGCACCGGCGCGCGCGGACTGCGTTCGATCATCGAACGGACGCTGGAGGAGACGATGTTCGAGCTGCCGAGCCTTGACGACGTCGATCAGGTGATCGTCGACGCCGCCTCGGTGCGCGGGGAGGGACGGCCGAAGTACGTTCGGGCCGATACCGCCCAACTGCGCCGGATCGCGCGGTGACGGCGATGCCGCCGGCCGCCTTGTCCGCCGTGATATTGCAATGTTGCGATGATCCGTTGCCTGTTGCGTATCGCTGGCGATGCGGGACGACCGGAGAGCCGAATGATGCCGATGCCGTGTTTTTGGCGGAATTCCGCCGTTTATGACGGTTTCTTCTCGCTCTCGACTGCCGCGACACGCCGATTTTGCATCGTCGGGGAATCCGTTGTATTCTCTTCGAGTTGTCAAAAACAAGACAACATGCGCCAGTAGCCCAGCGGATTAGAGCAGCTGACTACGGATCAGCAGGTCGCAGGTTCGAATCCTGTCTGGCGCACACCTCTTGCCACAAGAGGTAAAAGAGTGGCGTTGCGCCAGTAGCCCAGCGG
>NZ_JAFEJT020000032.1 GCF_018555435.2 Bifidobacterium amazonense | reverse complement strand
ACGAGGTCACGGGATGGTATTTCGGCCCGTTTTTCCATCTCGTGACTCCGTGCCCGGTCACGCGATGGCGAAAGCGGGGGATTTTCCATCGCGTGACCAGTGGGCCGGCGTGTCAGCACGATCGGATGACGTGCCGGAGGTCTCGGATGCGACTTTGGACCTGCCGCCGGCGAACGGCATCAGCGTGAGCGCCAGCGCGAATCCGGCGATCGCATACAGGAACATCCACCGGTACGTGCCGGTATACTGCTGGATCAGGCCGAACAGCGCGGGGCTGATCGCCGCGCCGCCCGACGTGGCGAGATAGTAGTACGCGGTCATCGTGCCGGTGTGCTCGGTGCCGCCCAGTTCGGTCGCCCACGGCAGCGCGTTGACGAGCACCATCATCCACAGGATGCCGAACGCGAACGCCAGCCACGGCAGCAGCTCCGCGCGGCCGACCCACGGCATCGGCGCAAGCATCAGCATCGCCAGCAGCAGGCCGGTGCCCATCGTCGCACGTCGGCCGAACCTCGTGCCCAGCCAGCCGGCCGGAATCGCGAACATGATGCCGCTGACCGCGAACCACACCAGTCCGCCGCTCGCCTCGCCCGCGTCCATGCCGAGATCGTGCGTCGCGTACAGTGTGAAATACGTTTCGATCGCGCTCGATCCCATCGTGTACAGGAACAGGATCAGCAGTATCGTGCGGAACCTGCGTCGCGCATCGTCGTCGAGATCCAGCCGCGGGACCGCCGCGTCGCGGAACTCGCGCCAGCCGACGAACGGCAGCTGCGCCGGCTCGTGCGGTCGCGTGCGGAATTCGGCCGGCTCGCGCACCAGCGCGGTCAGTGCGACGATCGCACCGACCATGACGAGCGCGCCCGCCGCGAACGTGAGCGACATGCCGCAGCGACGGTACAGCAGACTGCCGCCGCCGAGCGCGAGCACGTTGCCGATCGATCCCATGAAATTGATGACGCCGTTCGCCGTGCTGCGCTGCGCGGCGGGGGTCACGTCGGGCATGAGCGCGACGATCGGCGCGCGACAGGTCGACATGAGCACTGCGTAGGCGACGACCGCGGCGATCGTCAGCGGAACGTTCGGCGCGGCGGCGACGAGCATCAGGCATACGGCCGCGGCGGGGATCGCGAACAGGGCGAACGGGATGCGGCGGCCCCAGCGGGTGCGAACCTTGTCGGACAGGATGCCGCACAATGGCTGCACGGTGAAGCCGCATACGTTGTCGATGCCCATGACGATGCCGACGATGGCGGTCGGGACGGCGAGTTCCTTGAGTTTGATCGGCACGAACGCGTTGTACATGGCCCACGCGGCGGCGATGGCGAGCATGCCGAAGCCGATGGAGAACGTTTGCACGAGGTTCAGGCGTGGTGCGGTGTGCGTGGTGTGCGCGGTGTGTTCGACGGTCGGGAAGGGGCGTTCGGCGGTGTTTGCGGGAGATGCGGTGGTGCGTGCGGGCGTTGAGATGACGTGCGCGGGTGCTGAGACGATGCGTGCGGCGCGGGATGCGGCTGTGGACGCGGCCGTGCGGGACGCGGGGGAGGGCATTCGGACTTGTGCGCAGTGCTGAGCGGCCATCCTGATCTGCATGATTCCAGTGGTACGCGTGTGATCTGTCGGAGCCGTTGCCCGGATGGTGCGTCGCGATGAAGCGAAGATGAATTCTTACGGTCTGATCGCGGTGATGCGATATGACACGCGGCGCGCTGTGCGTTGCGTGAGATGATGCCGGTAAGAGTGAGGCAGTACGTGACGCTGCGTGCGAGGCGCCGAGTGATGCATGGCGCAGGCCGCGCGGTCGTGCTTGGGGTGGAATTGGATGGGTGAGGAAAGCGCGGATTGGACTGGTCCGAATTGGACTGGTCCATTGGCGGGCAATGCGCGCATTTGATAATGGTCGCGTTGCCAATCGCACATCAACGGACACGAACCGGCCATACGCGGCCGGCCGACCGCACAACCACAGACCACAGGGGGACACCATGACGCAGAACCGCGCCGAACTCAACCGCAACCTCGCCCAGATGCTCAAGGGCGGCGTCATCATGGACGTGACCACGCCCGAACAGGCCAAGATCGCGCAGGACGCCGGCGCATGCGCCGTCATGGCGCTCGAACGCATCCCGGCCGACATCCGCGCGGCCGGCGGCGTCTCGCGCATGTCCGATCCGGCCATGATCAAGGGCATCCAGGCCGCCGTGTCCATCCCGGTCATGGCCAAGGTGCGCATCGGCCACATCGCCGAGGCGCGCATCCTGCAGGCCATCGACATCGACTACATCGACGAATCCGAGGTGCTCTCGCCGGCCGACGACGTGTACCACATCGACAAGAACCAGTTCGACGTGCCGTTCGTGTGCGGCGCGAAGAACCTCGGCGAGGCCCTGCGCCGCATCGCCGAAGGCGCGGCCATGATCCGCACCAAGGGCGAGCCGGGCACCGGCGACGTCATCCAGGCCGTGCGCCACATGCGCACGATGAACAAGCAGATCCGCGAACTTGTGGGTCTGCGTGACGACGAGGTCTACGAGGCCGCCAAGCAGCTCGCCGTGCCGTACGACCTCGCCAGGTACGTGCACGACAACGGCCGCCTGCCCGTCGTCAACTTCGCCGCCGGCGGCGTGGCCACCCCGGCCGACGCGGCGCTCATGATGGAACTCGGCGCCGAGGGCGTGTTCGTCGGCTCCGGCATCTTCAAGTCCGGCGACCCGGCCAAGCGCGCCGCCGCCATCGTGCAGGCCACCGCGAACTGGCAGGACGCCGACCTGCTCGCCAAGCTCTCCGAAAACCTCGGCGAGGCGATGGTCGGCATCAACGAGGACGAGATCCAGACCATCATGGCCGCCCGCGGCGAGTGATCGCGCGCTGAACGGAGTTCCGGGCTCCTCCTGCGGAAGATGCGCTGCGCTGCAGGGCGCTGCTGAGCGTTGCAGCGCAGCGCTGAACGAGGGCGAGAGGAGCCGGAGCGCAAGGAGACAACATGGTTGTAGCTGTTGAATACATATCCAAAGAAGAGTCCGACGACGCCGAAACCGCCAAGCACGGCGTGACCGGCATCCTCGCCGTGCAGGGCGCGTTCGCCGAGCACGCGGCCGTGCTGGACAAGCTCGGCGCGCCGTGGAAGCTGCTGCGCGCCGCCGAGGACTTCGACGCGTCGATCGACCGCGTCATCCTGCCCGGCGGCGAATCCACCACGCAGGGCAAGCTGCTGCGCTCGACCGGCCTGTTCGAGCCGATCGCCGCGCACATCGCCGCCGGCAAGCCCGTGTTCGGCACGTGCGCCGGCATGATCCTGCTTGCAAAACGACTCGACAACGATCCGAACGTGTACTTCGGCGCGCTCGACGCGACCGTGCGACGCAACGCGTACGGTCGTCAGCTCGGCTCGTTCGCCGCGACCGCCGACTTCGGCCGGCCGGGCGACGCGGACTATCTCGCCGATCTGCCGCTCGTGTTCATCCGCGGACCGTACGTCGTCTCGGTCGGACCGGACGCGAGCGTCAAGACCAGCGTCGACGGGCATCCGGTCGCGCTGCGGCAGGGCAACATCCTCGCCACCGCGTTCCATCCCGAACTCACAGGCGACACGCGGCTGCACGAGCTGTTCCTCTCGCTGTAGGCATCTATGTGTCGTGTCGTCGGTGCGGCAGGGGTGCGGCAGGGGCGGCCGGTCCATCCCCTGCGTGGCGGTTTTCTCTCGCTGACGTGGCGTCAGTGGGAGAAAACCGCCACGCGAGGAGTAGGGTGGCGGTGTGACGCGTGACCAAGCGTCATGACCGATGAACGGCGGGCAGGAGGCGAGCGTATGCAGATGTATCTCGACCGGCACAGCACCGTACCGATGTACCGGCAGCTGGCCGGCGAACTGCGCGAACAGATCGTCTCCGGCGCGCTCGCCGAAGGCTATCGGCTGCCGCCCGAACGCGAGCTCGCCGCCCGGCTGTCGGTCAACCGCGCCACCATCCTGCAGGCCTACCAGCAGCTCAAGGACGAAGGGCTGATCGCGTCTCGGGTCGGCCGGGGAACATTCGTGCTGCCGGCCCGGACGGTTCGGTCGACATCCCGGGCATTTCAGACGTTCCGGACATCCCATATGACAACGGCCGTAACGCCGCCGTCCTCATCCATGACGTCGTTTGAATCGCAGGACCCGGCATCATCGGCTGCGGCTGTTCCCCCGTCGCCGGCGTCGGTCGGGGAGACGGAGCGCGCATCGCGCATCACACGCGTCGCATCGTGTCCCACGCCGGTCCTCGACCCGGCCTCCGCCCAACGTCCGCAGGTCGTCACGATCCGCGACACACGGCCGACGGCCGAGACCGACCCCGAACCGACCGTCATCCGGCCGCCGTGGTCGGTATTGTTCAGCGACTATTCCAACCGGTTCACGTACCACGACATCGCCGAAGCCGATCGCGCGCAACGCGGCGGCGCCGGTGCGAACGGTCGCATCATCGACTTCGCTACCGGCTCGCCCAACCCGGCCGACATCCCCGACGACCTGCTGCGTGCGGTCAGTCTCGAAGCGTTCGCATCGCACGACTTCGACGGGCAGCCGGAGTCGCCGATCGAAGGGTTCGGCGAACTGCGCGAACTGCTCGCCGATCACATGCGCACGCGCGGCGTGCAATGCTCCGCGCGCAACGTGATGGTGCTGTCCGGCTCGGAACAGGGCATCGACCTGATCGTGCGCGCGTTCGTCAACCCCGGCGACCGCGTGCTCGTCGAACAGTCCACGTTCTTCCCGGCATTGCAGACGTTCCGCTCGGCCGACGCGCGCATCGTCGGCGTGCCGATGGACGAACACGGCATGCGCACCGACCTGCTCGACGGCTACTGCGCGCGGTTCCGTCCCAAACTCATCTACACGGTGCCCACGTTCCAGAACCCCACCGGCACCACGCTGCCCGCCGACCGACGGCGTGAACTCGTCGACGTGGCGCGGCGATACCAGTGCCTGATCGTCGAGGACGACGCGTATGGGGAACTGTGGTACGGGGCGGAGCGGCCGTCGGTCCGGCGACGGTCTTCCGGCATGCGACGGTCTTCCGACACGCGACTGTCGCAGGATCCGGCGCGCGTGTACGCGGCGGCTGGTACGAGCGAGCGGAACAAGCGACCGGTGCCGCTCGCCGGCATGGAGAACGCGGGATACGTGATGTACCTGTCGACGTTCTCGAAGACCGTGACCTCCGGGCTACGCACCGGATGGGTCGTGGCCGACCCGCATGTGATCGCTCGGCTGGCGGCGTTGCGGCGCATGGTCGACCAGCATACGAGCACGTCGTCGCAGCGCATCTGCCTGGAACTGCTGCGCGAAGGGCGGATCGCCGAGCATGTGCGCGCGCTGACGGCCGCGTACCGGTCCCGACGGGATGTTGCGGTCGCGGCGTTGCGGCGATTCGCGCCGGACGGCATGAGCTGGATCGTGCCGGACGGGGGATATTACGTGTGGGCCACGCTGCCGGACGGTGTGCGTGCGCTCGATCTGCTCGCCGACTGCCGCGCGCAAGGCGTCACGTTCATGCCCGGCGGCGTGTTCGACGTGGATGAGACCGACGATGCGCACATCCGGCTCAACTTCGTGCGGCCGGACGAATCGAATCTCGACCGCGGCGTGCGGGCCATCTGCGAGGCGGTCGCGGCACGGCTGCGGCATCGCGATGGCCGCGAGACGGCGACCGACCGATAATGGACATCGGTGCCATGCCGACATGGCACCGCATCAAGGAGGACAGCATCATGACACAGGCCACCGCATTGGCGACCGTCGAATCGGCGGGCAGCGAAGACGGCATCACATTGATCATCCACGCCGGGGCGGGGGATCGTGGCAAACACCATACGCCGGAACGCTCTGCGCAGGTGAAAGCCGACCTGACCCGCGCGCTGGACGCCGGATATGCGGTGCTTCAGGCCGGAGGCGCGGCCGAGGAAGCGGTGATCGCGGCCATTCACGTCATGGAGGATGCGCCCGAATTCAACGCCGGACGCGGAGCGGCGCTCACCAGCGACGGGCTGGCACGCATGGACGCCTGCCTGATGACCGGCGACGGGGAGGTCGGGGCGGTCGCCGGCGTGAGCACGGTGAAGAACCCGATCGACGCGGCGCAGGCCGTCAAAGACCAGACCAAGCACGTGCTGCTCGCGGATCCGACCGACGAGGAAATCGCCGCATGGGGCGTGGAGACGCGGCCGAACGAATACTTCATCACCGAGGCTCGGCGGCGCTCGCTGGCCGAGGCGCAGGCCGGAGGCGATGCATGGGCCAAGCATGCCGGCGGCGATGGAACCGGCGTGATCGGCGACGAGAAGCACGGCACGATCGGGGCGGTGGCGCGCGACGCGGCCGGGCGGATCGCGGCCGGCACCTCCACCGGCGGCATCACGAACCAGATGCACGGCCGCGTGGGCGACTCCCCGTTGCCCGGATGCGGCACATTCGCCGACCAGCGGACCGTGGCGGTTTCCTGCACCGGCATCGGCGAGGCGTTCATCAAGGCGGTGGCGGCCCATCAGGTGTCGGATCGCGTGCGCTTCGCCGGCGAATCCGTGCACGACGCGGCCGTGGCCACGCTCGGGGAGGTCGCCGCCCATCACGGCGACGGCGGCATGATCGTGCTGCCGGCGACCGGCCGAGGAGTAGTCGCCTACAACAGCGAGATGATGAACTTCGGCTACCGCAGCGCCGCCGGCGAACGCGTCAACGGGTGAAAGGACGGGCCTGTGTTGCCTGGATGGCGTTGAATTGTCCGTGGCCCCTCGATCATCGGGGCAAGGCGACATATGCGAAAAGTCTCTGTCTGCTACGGGATTGATGTAACGGACAGGGACTTTTCGTGATGAGACTGGTCGATAGGCTGATTCAGTGGTCTGCGGTGGTCAGTTTGACGATTGAGAGGCTAATTTCGAGGTTTGCGGTGATCGGTTTGACGATCGAGAGGCTAACGACCGGCAAGAGACGCCGCGGACGGCTTGATTTCCCGATGGCGAATGGCCGGTTTTGGTCGGTCTGAGGCGTCGTTGCCTCAGGAATCAGCCTCTCGATCGTCAAACTGACTTCGACAAGAAGGCAAAATAGCCTCTCGATCGTCAAACTCCCCCGAAAAAATGGCGAGATGACGACCAAGAGGTTCAATGGCTCATGATGGGCAGATGAGTCAGGCGATTTCGGCGAGCAGCGTCGGCAGCTCGGCCATCGTGTCGATGACGGCGTCGGCGCCCGCGGCGACGAACGCGTCACGCGCGGCCGCACGGGCCGCATCCTTGTCGGCGGGGGAGAGGGCGTCGAACTCGTCCTCGCTCAGGGCCATCTGCGAGCTGCCTTCGGTCACGCCGATCGTGAACACGCCGGCGTTCTTGCCCTCGCGGATGTCGGAGAGGGTGTCGCCCACCTTCGCGGCGCGGCGCACATCGGTCACGCCCAGCTTCTCAAGGTTGCGGAACACCATGTACGGGTAGGGGCGGCCGAAGCCGTTCGTCCCGTCCGGGCTGATCCAGAAGTCCGGCGCATAGCCGTTCGCGGCGGCCTGCGGCACGACGATCTCCATCATCTTGTCCGTGTAGCCGGTGGTCGAACCGATCTTGATGCCGGCGGCACGCAGCTCGGCCACCGCATCCACCACGCCCGGCTTCGGATCCGCGAAGCCGTTGAGGATGCTCAGCAGCTTCGGCTCGAAATGCGCGTACACGGCGTCCACATCCGCGTCGGTCGGCGCCGCGCCGTGCTCGTCCTCCCATGCGCGGGCGATGCGGTCCATGTGCAGCATCGTGTTGATGTGGTCATGCTTGAGCATGCCCATCGGCTTGCGGGTCTCGTCCATGGTCGGCTCCACGCCGAACTCGCGGAACGCCTCCTGGAACGCGCGCACCGGCGCAAAGCACCCGTAGTCCACGGTGGTGCCGGCCCAATCGAAAATAACGGCTTCAAAACGGCTCATGTTCCCAATCCTTATATGTTGGCAGTCAAATGGTAATAGTGAACGAAATCAACGAAATCGGGCAATCGCAAGACGTGGAGGTGCGGTATGCGTTGCCCGATCGTAAGCAGCGCAGGCATGTGCTAAGCTTCGCGTGCACATGCCGGAGCGAGGCCGAGCGGCCTTGGAGCGTATCGGGCAACGCATACCGCACCTCCACGTCGTCACACCCGATATGCCCGTCACGTCACGCGGAGAGCTTCACGCCGGCCGGCGCTGCGGCCTTGATCGGCTCGCCGGCGGCGTCCATCGCGGCGATCGCGGCCGGCACGGAATCCGAACCCGTGGCCGCCTCGAGCAGCCCGCGCTCGCCCATGTACAGGGCCAGCAGTTCGGTCACCTTCTCGATGTCGTCGGCGTAGATCTCGCCGATGTTGCCGAGGCGGAACGTCTCCTCGTCGGTGAGCTTGCCCGGGTAGATCGCGTAGCCGCGCTCCTTGATGAACTCGTACATGTCATGGAAGTCGAAGGTGGTGCCTTCCGGGTACAGGAACGTGGTGATGATCGGTCCCTGGTTCGCGTCGAGGAACACGCGGAAGCCCAGCGCCTTCATGCGCGCGATGAGCAGGTGGTTGTTGAGCGCGTAGCGGGCGGAGCGCACGGGGATGCCGCCTTCGGCGAACATCTCGTCGAGCGCCTTGGAGAACGCGAGCACCACGTGGGTCGGCGAGGTGTAGCGCCACTTGCCGTTCGCCTTCTCGAGCGTGTTCCACTGGTCCCACAGGTCGAGCGAGAGGCTGCGCGCCTTGCCCTTCGACGCCTCGAGCTTGGCCTTGTTGCAGATGATGAAGCTGAAGCCCGGCACGCCCTGGATGCACTTGTTCGCCGAGGAGACGAGGAAGTCGATGCCCCAGCCGGCCACCGGGATGTCCACGCCGCCGAACGAGCTCATCGCGTCGACCATGAACGTGCATCCGTGCGCCTTGGCGACGGTGGCGACCGCGGCGATGTCGTTGAGCAGGCCGGACGTGGTCTCGGAGTGGATCATCGACACGTGCGTGATGGACGGATCGTTGCGCAGGTACTCGTCGACCTTGTTCGCGTCCGGGATGCGGTCGTACGGCTCGGCGTACTGCACGTAGTTGATACCGGCGTGCTCGCAGATCTTGACCTGACGGTCGCCGTACGCGCCGTTGGTGCACAGCAGCACCTTCTCGTCCTTGCCGATCACGCTGGTCAGCACGCTCTCCACGCCGAACGTGCCGGAGCCCTGCATAAGCACGGCGGTGTATTCGGCCGGGTCGCAGTGCGCGAGCTCGAGCAGCTGGCGGCGGATCTTCTGCGTGATCTGCTGGTAGTCCTCGTCCCACGTGCAGTGGTCGAAGAGCATTTCCTCCTTGACGGTGCGCGTGGTGGTCAGCGGGCCGGGGGTGAGCAGCTTGTATTCGTTTGCCATGTGATGTTCCTTTCGTGATTTCCGATTGCCGACTGTAGTCACCTGCGTAGTTCCTGTAATCTTCTACGTAGTTCTGTGTCTGCCGTCGGCGTGTTGTCTGTAATTCTGTTGGTTTGTTTGATTGTCGTTTACGTTCGACGAGGAACGTTTGAATGATCGTGAGAGTTTCGGTTATATGTCGCGATAAGTGGCCCTACCGGCGTGGGTCTGGGGATGCGTTATCCGACACGCTCCGGGCCGCTCTGGCCGAGTCTTTACGGTCTGACAACGCATCCCCAGACCCACGCCTACGTTTCGCTGTTACGTTACGTTTGATAGTTTGACGCAGTGCAAGTTGATGGAATGACTTGCGTTTGTCAAACGAACGTAACGTTGAACGAAAACGTAGGGATGGGGAGCGGCATGTGTGGTTCGACCGTATGACTTGGCCGAGCGGCCCGGAGCGTGTCGAACCACACATGCCGCTCCCCATCCCGGTAGGGTCACTTACGTAACGGTATGAACTGCTTTATGAACTACTTGCCCTGCGCGATGCGCTTGCATTCGGACGAGAAGTCCTGATGCTGCTGGAGCAGGTCGACGGTCAGCGGCTCGGGGAAGGTCTTGGAACGCTTGGACGCGTTGGCCGGAGCCTTCTCGCCCACGTACAGCGGCGTCGGATACGTCTCCAGCAGCTCCTTGCGGCCCTTGTCGATGATGACCGCGGCCATCTGCTGCGCCTTCGGGTTCGTCGCCTTGCCCTTGTCGAGCACCGCCACCGATTCGGTCAGCGAGTAGTTGCCCTCCTCGGGGTCGACGTAGTCGATCGGCAGGCCCTTCTTCTTGTCCGCGACGGCCTGGTGGCGCAGGCCGAAGCCGATCGCCACCTCGCCCGAGCGCACGGCCTTCAAAGGTCCGGAGCCGGACTGTTCAAGGTGCGGGCCGGCGTTGCGGTAGATCGCCGTGAGGATCGCCTTGCCCTCGTCACCGGTGCCGTACGCGTCCGCGATGGCCTGGATCATCAGCCAGCCGGTCGACGAGCCTTCCATGTCGGGCACGGAGATGAGCCCCTTGTACCTCGGGTCGGCGAGGTCCTTGAAGCTCTTCGGCTCGTCCACGCCGGCCTGCTTGAGCGCGGTCGTGTTGACGATGATCGCGCCCTCCTGTGCGGTGGTCGGACGGCGGTAGTCGGGCGCCTTCGAGTTCTCGGACGTGCCGAGCAGCTGGGACTTGACGTCGGTGAGCTTGGCGAACATGTGGTTGCGTTCCTGCGCCGAATCGACGTAGTAGGAGCTCATGGTGAGCATGTCGGCCTCGAGCGCCTTGCCTTCGGCGAGCATCTTGCCGCCGAGTTCCGAGGTGCCGAAGCTCTGGATGATGTACTGGTCCTTGAACCCGTTGTCGTCGAGCGCGTGCTGGAAGGCGACCACGGCCTCGTCGTCGGCGTTCGTGTAGATCACGACCTGGCCGTTGGCGGAGGCGGTGGACGTCGCGCCGAAGCCGAATCCGACGAGCAGCACGGCGAGGATCGCCGACAGCGCGCCGGTGAACGCGTTGCGTGCGCGACGGTTGCCGCTGGTCGGCAGCGGGAAGTCCGGCGTGCCGTTCTCGGCGGCCTGCACGGCGGCGGTGAGGCGCGTATCGGCGGCGACGGTGGAGCGTGCGGCGGCGACCTGCGGCGTGCGCACGGCGGCACGGGCCACGGCGCGGGCGCGTTCGGCGGAACGGTCGCGCGTGGCGAATGCGATCACGCCCTTGACGACGAGGTTGGTCACGAGGATGAGCAGCGAGAGCACGAACACGTCGTCGAACTTGGCGATGTGCTGCAGCGCGGAGATCTTCGTGGTGATGACCTGCGTGCGTGCGCCGGTGAGGAACACGACCGCGGAGATCGTGACCATCGCGTTGACGAAGTAGTAGCCGAACACCTGCAGGATGGTGGGCAGCGCGTTCGGCGTGACCACGCGCACGATCGTCTTGATCCAGTTGTCGCCCATGAGCTTGGCGGTGGTCTCCCAGCCGGCGTTCATCTTGGACAACGAGTCCTTGATCATCTGGTACGGGGTGGCGAAGTAGTGGATGATGTTCGCGACGATGAGGATCCAGAACGTGTTCTGCAGGCCGGAGCCGGAGAACGCGAACAGGAACGCGATGCCGAGCACCATGCCCGGGACGGTGTTGATGATCGCCGAGATCGCGTCGACGGAGCGCTTCGCCCAGTTCGGCAGCTTGGAGCGGGAGGTCACGAGTCCGGCCGCGTAGGCGAACAGGCAGCCGACGATCGCGGTCATGACGGCCACGTACAGCGAGTTCGTGAACACCTGCGTGAGCTCGGGGTCGGTGAACATGTTGGTGATGTGCGCGAACGTGGGCGCCGTGTTGAACGGCCATTCGGAGACGAACGGGATGAGCAGGATCACCGCGAACACCGAGAGCGTGCACACGAGCACGACCACGGACGCGATGCCGCACGCCCAGTCACGGCGCGGCCCCTTCGGCAGGTCGACCTGGCTGATCTGCTTGTAGCGGATCGCGAACCGCTCCAGCACGGTCATCAGGATGATCGAGATGATCGAGGGGATCAGCATGAACACGGCGATCACGGCGCCGCGGTTGAAGTTCGGGATCGAGCCGAGCATCTGGTTGAACAGGGTCATCGCAAGCACGTCGTATTCGCCGCCGACCGACGTCGGGATGCCGTAGTCGGTGAACGCGAGGAAGAACGACTGGATGAACGCGACGGCCATCGTGCCGATGAGCGGGCGCAGCACCGTGTTGAGGAACGTGGTGAGCGGCTTGTCGCCCATGATGTGCGAGACGATGATGAACTTCTTGTCGACGAACTGGAAGCTGTTGTTGATCAAGAGGAAGCAGGTCGGCAGCGTGTAGATCACGTAGCCGAGCAGCAGGCCGTTGAACCCGTAGATGTCGAACAGCTGGTGGCCGCCGAGCAGCCGGGTGATCAGGCCCTGCTTGCCGAACGAGTAGATGATCGCGAAGCCGTACGTGATGGTCGGCAGCAGCATCGGCAGCTGCGCGAGCAGTCCGACGGCCTTCTTGAATCCGGCCGGCACGTTCGTGCAGTTGATCGTGTACGCGAGCAGGAACGCGAGCAGCACGGCCACGAGCGCGGACGTCGCGGACACGGCGAGCGAGTTGGTGATCGAGCGCGCGAATTCGGGGCGCGACAGCACGGCCGCGTAGTTGGCGAGCGTCGCGGAGCCGTCCGCCGTGGTGAACGAACGGATGATGACGAGCGCCATCGGCACGACGAGGAACGCGGCGAACGCGACGGCCACGATGATCAGCAGCGTCCACAGTTCGGTCTGCTTCGGGGCCTTCGGACGACGCTCGTAGTTGACGATTTCGGGGCGGATGTTGGGCAGCTGGTTGGCCGCCTGGATCGATTCGGCGGACATGTCAGGCCTCCTGCGCGCTCTGGCCGGCGGCGACCGGCTGACGGCCGGCGGCCGCGTGCGCGTCGCCCTCGTTGAACAGCGTGTAGATGTTGTTGCGCTTGACTTCGAGCTGGTGGAGGATGAACTTGCGCACGAAGTCGGACGCCGGGTGCTCGATGATGTTCTCCGGGGTGTCGTACTGCGCGATCTTGCCGTGGTTGATGATGAGCACCTTGTCGCTCATCGTGCACGCCTCCTCCGGATCGTGCGTGACCATGATCGTGGTGAGCTTGTACTGGTCGACGATCTGCTTGATCTTCGCCTTGATCGACTCCTTGATGACGCCGTCGAGCGCGGACAGCGGCTCGTCGAGCAGCAGCAGCTTCGGCTTCATCACGAGCGTGCGGGCGAGCGCGACGCGCTGCTTCTGGCCGCCCGACAGTTCGTCGATGCGCTTGTTGAGATGCTCCTCGAGGCCGAGCAGGCTGATCAGCTCCTTGATCTCCTTCTCGGAGGAGATGCCCGGGTTGTTGCGCAGGCCGTACGTGATGTTCTCGTACGCGGTCAGGTTCGGGAACAGCGCGTAGTCCTGGAACACGATGTTGAAGCCGCGCTTCTCCATCGGCACCTGCGTCAGATCCTCGCCGTTGTAGATGATCTGGCCGCTGGTCGGATCGGTGATGCCGAGGATGATGTTGAGCAGCGTGGTCTTGCCGCCGCCGGAGGGGCCGAGGATCGACATGATCTGCCCGTTGTCCAGCGTCAGGCTGATGCCGTTGAGGACGTGCGTGTCCCCGAACGACTTGGTGATGTTCTTCAGTTCGAGCATATTGCGCTACCTTCCGTGAGCCGTCTTCCGACGGCTGTTGCCTCGCCGGCCCAACCATCCGCCGACGCGATGAGTTCGGTATTCAGTTGTCAAGGTGTGGTCTTGGCATGACCGCGGCGCGACGCTGTGCACATCCGTGTCCGGCCATGTGTGGGAGCACTCTTCTATAGTGCTGCCGTTTCCGGGCTGCGACGCCGGTTGCCGGAGAAAGCTCGACGAAAGAATGGTGAACAGCGAGTAAAGCTACCCGTCCGCCGCGTAGTTTTGTTGTTTTCGACCCGTGCGGGCGGCGGTGGAGACGCATCCCGTCGCGCGTCGAAGGGGGCGCCGGGGCTGGAGGTCCTGGGGGTATTTCGGGATGGCTTGGAAGGATTCGTTCGGAAGATGGAACGTAACAAACGCGGCAACACGGGGCGCGCACAATGGCGGGCATGGGATTGAACGTTGACCTGAACGGGGAACTGTGCGCGTGCGCGAAGGGGCCGCGCAACCTCATCACCGACGTGCCCGGCGTGCGCGTGGGCCATGTCACGCTCGGCGGCGACTCGCCGCTCGGCCCGCTGCACACCGGCGTGACCGCGATCGTGCCGCCCGGCGACTGTTTCGCGAGCAAGCTGCCCGCCGCCGCCTACGTGTCCAACGGGTTCGGCAAGTCGATGGGCCTGGTGCAGGTGAACGAGCTCGGCAGCCTGGAGACGCCGATCCTGATGACCAACACGCTTTCGTGCGGCGCCTGCTTCGAGGCGCTCGTACGCCACGCGCTCACCGCGCACGACGAGATCGGCGTGGAGACCGGCACCGTGAACCCGGTCGTCATGGAATGCAACGACGGGCCGATCAACACGATACGCGCGCTCGCCGTCACGCCGCAGGACGGTCTGGCTGCGATCGACGCGGCCGGCGAATCGTTTGCGGAGGGCGACGTCGGCGCGGGCGCCGGCATGACCTGCTTCGGACTGAAGGGCGGCATCGGATCGTCGTCGCGCGTGCTCGCGTTCGATGGACGCGACTACACGATCGGCGTGCTCGTGCTGACGAACTTCGGCTCACGCGACTGCCTGCGCATCGACGGCCGTCCGATCGGCCGCGAACTGGCCGCCGCGGACGCGGCTGCCGCGCACGATCGCGACAAGGGCAGCATCGTCGCCGTGATCGCGACCGATCTGCCGGCCGACTCGCGCCAGCTCAAGCGCATGGCCAAACGTGTCACCATCGGCATCGCGCGATGCGGCGGCTACATCGGCAACGGCAGCGGCGAAATCGTCGTCGCATTCTCCACGGCCGGACGTATCCCGCACTGGGCCGGCGAAACGCACGACGGCGTAACGTCGCCGATGATCGACACCGCGCCACGACTGAACGACAACGCGATGGACGACTGCTTCCGCGCGGTCGCCGCAGCCGGCGAGGAGGCGATCGTCAGCTCGCTCGCGCACGCGCGCAGCGTCGTCGGCCGTGACGGTCGCACGACATGGTCGCTCAGGGATGCGGCCGCGCGCGCCGGCATCGCGCTGGACCTGTAGACGGGCGGGAGCCGGCCGCCGGGCGGCCTGCTGTCGATCGACTGGACGACGGGAGCCGTTCGGGCGCAGGTCCGTCGACCTGCCGGCTGACGATCCGCCGTCCCGTGGACGCGACGGCCCTCGGATTCGCCGCGCCGCAGGCGCCGATGCCGCACAAGCAATGTTTCACCATACAAAAGGAGCAACCACATGACCAACCCCATCATCCCCGTGTTCGACGGCCACAACGACCTGCCGTGGGAGGCCCGCGAAAACCGCGGCTACAGCGTAGAAGGCATCGACCAGGAGCTGCCGCAGACGCTGCACACCGACATTCCGAAACTGCGTCGCGGCGGCTACCTCGCGCAATACTGGTCCGCGTACGTGCACAGCGACTACGTGGGCGGCGACGCGGTGATCGCCACGCTCGAGCAGATCGATTTCGTGCACCGCATGTGCGCGCGCTATCCGGAGACGTTCAAGCTGGCCGCCACGGCGGCCGACGTGCGCGCCGCGCAGGCCGAGGGGCGCATCGCCTCGCTCATCGGCGTCGAAGGCGGTCACCAGATCGCCGACAACCTCGCCGTGCTGCGCGAATACGCGCGGCTCGGCGTGCGCTACATGACGCTCACCTGGAACAACACGAACGAATTCGCCGACGCGGCCGTCGGCGAGCACAAGTGGAACGGACTGAACGACCGCGGCCGCGAGATCGTGCGCGAAATGAACCGCATCGGCATGATCGTCGACCTGTCGCACGTCTCCGCCGACACGATGCGCGACGCGCTCGACGCATCCCAGTTCCCGGTGATGTTCAGCCATTCGTCGTGCTACTCGGTCAACCCGCACCCGCGCAACGTGCCCGAGGACGTGCAGCGCAGGCTTGCCGACAACGGCGGCGTGCAGATGATCACCGCCGTGCCCGGATTCGTGTCCGCGGCCGTGCACGAGTGGGCGGTCGCCGGCGAACAGGGTCCGCGGCCCGCCGTGAGCGTGCGCGATGTGGCCGACCATGTGGAGGCCGCGCGCGACGTGATGGGCGTGGACCACATCGGCGTCGGCGGCGACTACGACGGCACCGGCGCGATGCCCACCGGCATGGAGGACGTCGGCCGCTATCAGAACCTGTTCGACGAGCTGCGCTCGCGCGGCTGGAGCGAGGAGGACCTCAACAAGCTCGGCTGGAAGAACGCGCTGCGCGTGCTCGAGGCCAACGACGAGGCCTACCGGCAGTTCATGGCCGCGGGGGAGTGAACCGACGGGCGGTCCGGCGGTCCGCATCGCGGACGCGCCCGACACGCCTATGCGGCGTTTCGCCGCCGTTCCGGTTAGCATCGTCCTAGGCGAAGATTTGACAGGAGTACACAATGGATCATCGCACGAAGTCGGACGGCCCGGTCATCGTCATCAGCGAGAAAGACTGGCGTGAATACGAGAAGCATGTGGACGAGGCCCATGCCGATCTCAAGCGTCTGGACGACGCGCTCGCCGCGCTCAAGGAGCAGGGCGGCAAGTCCGCCGAGGACAAGGGCGAGAAAGCCGAATAGGGCCGGTCCCGTCATCATTCCAACAGCCGTCCCGCGTCCATTGCGACGCGGGACGGCTTTGTCATGCCCTGAACGGGGCGTGCCGACGGCCGACCCATGCACGGCAAAAGGCGACGGAGATGCGTCACCCGTTCGACGAGGGGTGCGTTTCATTATGTGGATGCCTTGGCGGACGGATCTGCCGTCGTCCGTCCGAAGCGGTTAAGGAGTGGGATGCGCCGCCTTCCGCGGGATGCAGCGCGTTAGGGATATATCTGTTTTTCGTTGATTTTTCCGGTTTTCGGCGGCGACGGCGCCGCGGACGGGCGACGCTGCGCGGGGCGAAGGCCCGTGCGGCGTGCGACCCGTATGTAACGGGAAAATGTACGGAATGGCATCTGTCGGTAACACAACGGGTCTTCAATTCCTCGGTATGAACGGGTCGCGGCCCGTCATTCCCGTGATGTCCGAGAATCTCGGGCGAGAGGGAAACGCAAGGAGGAAGACTATGAACACGAAACGTTGGTCGTTCGGGAACGTGGCGAAAATCGCCGTTTCCGCCGTCGCGGCGGGCGCGATGGCCCTGTCGCTGGCTGCATGCGGCGGTGCCGAGGGATCGAAGAACGCGGCCTCGTCCGGCTCCACGGACAGCAGCTCGCTGGTCGTGGACAGCGACTTCGACCTGATCACGATGGATCCGGCGCGAAGCTTCGAGACCGCGACCGTGTCGATCCTGCGCGCCACCTACCAGTCCGCGCTCAAGTACGTGGACAACGACATGTCCAAGCCGCAGCCGGAGATCTGCACGTACACCATCTCCGACGACAACAAGGTCGTGACGCTGACGCTGAACGGCGACCACTACTTCGCCGACGGCAAGAAGGTCACCGTCGACGACATCGTCTACTCGTACCAGCGCGTGCAGGGCATCAAGGGCAACCCGTCCTTCTATCTTGACGGCGTGACCGTCGCCAAGAAGGACGACAAGAGCCTGACGCTGACCAGCGAGACCCCGAACCCGGCCATCCCGTACATCCTGCCGAGCGTGAACCTCGGCATCGTCGAGAAGAGCGTCGTCGAGGCTAACGGCGGCACCACCGACGAGAAGGACGGCGCCGAGAAGTATCTCAACCAGCATTCCGCCGGCTCCGGCCCCTACCAGTTCGACACCGTCGCCATGGACTCCAAGGTGACGCTCAAGCGCAACGACAAGTTCGCCGGCGACAAGCCGAAGTACGACAAGATCATCATCAACAACGTCGACAGCGCCACCGAGCTGACCAACATCAAGGCCGGCACCACCGACATCGCCATGGACATCAACTCCGACGAGGCGGCCAAGCTGACCAAGGACGAGGCCGACGTGTCCGCCGGCCCGTCCGGCTCCACCACGTTCCTGTGGTTCAACGCCGACCCCCAGTACGGCAAGGTCGTGTCCAACACCGACTTCGTCAACGCCGTGCGCAAGGCCGTCAACTACGACAAGTACGTGGCGCTCTACGGCGAAGGCTCCGAACAGGCCTACGGCGTGGTGCCCAACCAGTTCCTCGGCGCGCTCAAGAGCTCCGACGACAACAAGTACGATCTGACCGAGGCCAAGGCCCTGCTCAAGAAGTCCGGCTACAACAACGAGGAGGTGCAGTTCCTGTACTCCTCCGACGACGACACCTCCACGCAGATCGCGCAGCTGTTCCAGGCCGACATGAAGGCGCTCGGCGTCAACATCAAGCTGGTCGGCCAGCCGACCACCACCCGCCTCGACACCTTCCGCTCCGGCAAGTTCCAGTCCGGCCTGAGCACGTGGGGCGCCGACTACCCGGATCCGTCCGACTACTTCGTGTTCGCGCCGAACGAGAACATCGCCAAGCGCGCCGGCTGGTACACCACCGAAGGCGCGAAGAGCTCCAACGGCTGGAACGGCTCCGACTCCGCCGACAAGATCGAGTCGCTCGTCGAGGCCGCGCGCAACGCCAGCGGCGAGGACGAGCGCGCCAAGACCTGGCAGGATCTGCAGGAGGCCATGAACCAGGGCAGCCCGTACGTGCCGCTCGTCGTGCAGGGCGCGAACGTGGTGTCCCGCCCGGGCATCGGCGCCAAGTACGATCTGCTCAACGGCGTCGACTACACCGTGCTCAAGTAGCGTCATGCGTTGATCCCGAACGGCATACGGGGAGGCGTTTTCCGAACTGGGGGACCGCCTCCCCGTTTCCGTTTGCCGTACGGGATCGTTCGTCTCTATATGTGGACGGACATATTGACCCGAAATACGACGTTCCTACATTGACACGCAATGAATAACAGGTAACTGGGAGAGGCATATGGCAGCAGACATGGTCGCGGCGAAGCCGGCAAGACCCAAGCCACGCAAGGCAAGCCCGGGGGTGACGGCCTGGATGAGGGCCCATCATCCGTTGGCATGGTACATTTTCAAACGATTCCTGATCAGTCTGTTCCTGGTCTTCGGCGTCACGCTCATCACGTTCATCCTGACCAATCTGGTGCCCGCGAACCCGGTCAATTCGATCCTCGGCGAGCAGGAGGCCAACGACCCGGAGGCCGTGGCCCGCATGGAGGCCAAGCTCGGCCTCGACAAGCCGCTGTACGAACAATACTGGCTGTATCTGGTCCGTCTCGTCCACGGCGATCTCGGCGAATCGTTCCTCACCAAGCAGCCCGTCACCGACGACCTCAAACGCGTGTTCCCCGCCACGCTCGAACTCGGCGGCTTCGTGTTCATCTTCACCATCCTCTTCGGCGTGCTGCTCGGCCTGTACGCGGCCCTGCACCACCGCCACTTCGCCGACCAGCTCATCCGCGTGCTCTCGCTCGGCGGCGTGTCCATCCCGACGTTCTGGCTGGGCGCGATGTGCTACTACTTCCTGTTCTACGAACTCGGCCTGTTCCCCGGATCCGGACGGCTCGACTCGCGCATCTCGCCGCCGCCCACCGTCACCGGCATGTACACCGTCGACTCGATCATCGCCGGCGACTGGGCCACGTTCGGCAACGCCGTATGGCACCTGTGCCTGCCCGCGCTCGTGCTCGCCACCGCCAACCTGAGCAGCCTCATGCGCTTCGTGCGCTCCGCCGTGCTCGAATCGATGAACCAGGACTACGTGCTGGCCGCCAAGGCCAAGGGCCTGCCCTCCCACAAGGTCGTCTTCGGCTACATCCTGCGCGGCGCCGCCGTGCCGATCCTCAACCGCATGGGCCTGCTGTTCGCCGGACTCATCACCGGCTCGGTGCTCACCGAATCGATCTTCGCATGGAACGGCCTCGGCCAGTACGCGTTCAAGGCCACCATGGCGCTTGATCTGCAGGGCATCATGGGCGTCGGCATCATCATCGGCGTCGTCTACATTTTCGTGAACTTCATCGTCGACATCATCACCGGCTTCGTCGACCAGAGGGTGAGGATCCAATGAGCGAGAACACCATCGCCGCGAACGGCGGCACCAAGACGGCGGCCGCGGACTCCAGGAACGGCGGCGTCCCCGACAAGGTCGTGCGCAAGATGACCAAACGCCGCTTCGGCGTGCCCGCCGCGCTGCGCACCCCGCTGGCCATCATCGGCCTCATCGTGCTCGCACTGTGGGTGCTCGTCATCATCTTCGCGCCCCTGCTCGAACCACACGACCCGCTCGACCAGCTCGGCACGCGACTGTCCGCGCCCAGCGCCGAATACTGGTTCGGCACCGACACGCTCGGCCGCGACATCTTCTCCCGCGTGATCGCCGCGTCGCGCGTGTCCATCCCCTCGTCGATCGTGCTCGTGATCTTCTCGTCCGTCATCGGCAGCCTGATCGGCGCGATGGCCGGCTACTTCGGCGGCTGGATCGACGAGGCGTTCATGCGCGTCACCGACCTCGTGTTCGCGTTCCCGTCCACGATCCTCGCCATGGTCATCTCCGCGGCGCTCGGCCCGAGCATCCAGAACGCGATCATCGCCGTCGTGCTCGTCAGCTGGCCGACCTACGCGCGACTCGTACGCTCGCTCGTGCTCGGCCTGCGCAACAGCGAATTCGTGATCGTCGGCCGACTGCTCGGCCGCAGCTCGTTCGCCTCGCTGTTCAAGGACATCCTGCCGAACATCCTGCCGCACATCTTCGTGCTCATGTTCGTCGACCTCGGCGACTGCCTGCTCGTGCTCTCCGGCCTGTCGTTCCTCGGCCTCGGCGCCACGCCGCCGATGCCCGAATGGGGCCAGATGGTCTCCGAAGGCGTGACCCGCATGACCTCATGGTGGCTCGCGTTCTTCCCGGGCCTGGCCATCTTCACCGTGGTCATCGCGGAGAACTTCGTCGGCGACGCGGTACGTGACTGGTTCGACCGCAGCTACATTTCAGGCAATCAGGAGGGACGCTGACATGTCGGACATGAGCGCTCAGGAAAGCGAACTGTTCAAGAACCAGGGCAAGCCCGTCGGCATCACCGTGCGCGGACTCACCATGGACCTGTACGGACGGCGGCTGCTCGACCACGTCGACCTCGACATCGCGCCCGGCAAGATCAACGGACTCGCCGGCGAATCCGGCTCCGGCAAGTCGCTCACCAGCATGACCGTGCTCGGACTGCCCCCGGAAGGCGCCAAGATCACCGGATCGATCCTCTACGACGGCAAAACCGAACTGCTCGGCATGAAGGAACGCGAACGCAACACGTACCGCGGCCGGCGCATCTCCATGGTCTTCCAGGACCCCACCTCCAGCATGCACCCCATGCTCTCGATCGAACGCCAGCTCACCGACGGCATGCGCTACCACCTGCACCTCAACCGCAAGCAGGCCCGCAAACGCGCCATCGAACTGCTCAAGCTCGTACAGGTCCCCGACCCGGAAAACGCGCTCGACCGCTTCCCCCACCAGTTCTCCGGCGGCCAGCTGCAGCGCATCGCCATCGCCACCGCACTGAGCTGCGACTCGCGCGTGCTCATCGCCGACGAGCCGACCACCGCGCTCGACGTGACCGTCCAGGCCGGCATCCTGCACCTGCTCAAGGACCTCAACGAGCAGCTGGGACTGACCATCGTGCTCGTCACCCACGATCTGGGCGTCATGAGCGCGCTCGCCGACACGATCGCCGTCATGCGCAGCGGCAAGATCGTCGAGGTCGGCCCGCGCTACGACATCATCAACCATCCGAAGCACCCGTACACGATCGACCTGATCAACTCGCTGCCCACGCGCATCGAACAGCGACTCGAGTCGGAGGGCAAGACCATGGCTTCGGCCGAGGAGGACCTGTGATGGGAGGATCCGTGAAGGACAACGACACGAACGACGGCAAGAACGGCAAGCCGCTCGACTTCCGCACCGCGGCCGACATCCGCTCCGGACTGCACCTGCGCGACATCGTCGTCGACTACACGATGGGCGGGCGCACCGTGCACGCCGTGCGCGGCGTCGACCTCGACGTGGCGCCCGGCGAGGTCGTGGGCCTCGTCGGCGAATCCGGCTGCGGCAAATCCACGCTCGCCAAGGTGATCTGCGGCCTCGTCGAACCAGTGGCCGGCACCGCCGTCTACGACGACACCCCGATCACGCCGCTCAAATTCCGCAGCAGGCCCATGGAACTGCGCCGCATCCAAATGGTGTTCCAGAACCCGTACGCCTCGCTCAACCCGAGACGCACCGTCCGCTCGCAGATCGAGGAGGCACGCGCCATCAGCCCCGTGCCCGTGCCCAGCGTGGAGGAGCTGCTCGCCTCCGTGGAACTCGACGCGTCCGACGCGGACAAGCTGCCCCACCAGTTCTCCGGCGGCCAGCGCCAGCGCATCGCCATCGCGCGCGCCATGGCCACCACGCCCACCCTGCTCATCGGCGACGAGCCGATCGCCTCGCTCGACGCCTCCCTGCAGGCCAAAACCGCCATCCTGATGAAGAAGGCGGCCGCCCGATCCGACGCCTCGCTGCTGTTCATCAGCCACGACCTGTCCATCGTGCGGCTCATCGCCACGCGCATCGTCGTCATGAACAAGGGACTGGTCGTCGAAACCGGGCCGACCGAGGAGATCTGGAACCATCCGCGCGAGGAGTACACGAAGAACCTGCTCGACGCGATCCCCGTGCCGGACGGCCTCGGGCGCCTGCCCGCGTATCACGGCGAAAACTAGCCGGACGCCGTGCGGATTGCCGGACGGAACATCGCACGGAAACAGCACGAAAACCAGCGGAACGGAACACATGAGCGGACTGGAATACGGACTGGAATACAAGGAAACACCGCTGATCGGCCATGCCGAACTGCAGGAGCTGCTCGACCGGGCGCTCGCCGACTACGGTGTGCCGGGAGCGCAGGTCGGCGTCGTCGCGCCGGTGGGCGGCAGCGGCATTACGTCCGACGGCGGCGCGCTTGCGGCCGACACGGTCTGGTCGGGCATCGTCAACAAGACGACCGGCTATCCGGTGCAACGGGACACGCTGTTCCAAATCGGCTCCATCAGCAAGATCTGGACCACGGCGCTCGCCATGCAGCTCATCGACGAAGGCAAGCTCAGCCTCGACACGCGCGTCAAGGACGTGCTGCCGGACTTCCGCATCATCAACTCGCCCGAAATCACGTACGGCTGCACGATCCGCCATCTCATGTGCCACACCAACGGCATCGAAGGCGACGCGTTCCCCTCGACGCTCGGCCGCGGCGACGACTGCGTCGCCAAATACGTCGACTACATCGGCCGATTCCCGGCGCGCACCCCGCTCGGCGGTCCATTGAGCTATTCGAACGGCGCGTTCGTGGTGCTCGGCCGCGTGGTCGAAGTGCTGCGCGGCATGACATGGGACGCCGCGCTGCGCAAGTATTTGGCGGAACCGTGCGGATTCGACCATGTGTGGACGCTGCCGGAGGACGTGCTGCGCTATTCGAGCGCGCTCGGCCACTACCGGGCCGTTGCGAACGACCGGCAGATCTTCCCCGCGCCGGTCGAACCGACCGACACGTGGCAGCTGCCGCGCAGCAGCGGGCCGTGCGGACAGGTGTCCGCGTCGATCGGCGATCTGCTCGGCTTCGCGACGCTGTTCCTGAACGGCGGCGTCGCGCCGAACGGGACGCGCGTGCTCTCCGCGCATTCGGCCGGGCTGATGACCCAAGAGCAGGTGAGCCTGCGGGAACAAGGCATTGAAAACGTTGGCTGGGCGCTCGGATGGCAGCTGCCCAATTGGGGCGACGAGCCCGCGTTCGGCCACGGCGGCGCCACCGAAGGGCAGCGGGCGAACATCGTCGTCTTCCCGAACCGGCGCATCGTCGTCGCCACGCTCACCAACGCGGACGCCGGCACGCAGATGGCCGCGCACATCGCCCGCGAGATCACCGGACGCGCCGGCATCGCCGTGCCGCCCGCCGTCGAACTGTCCGACCGCAGGCTCACCGCCGAGGAGATCGCGAACATCGTCGGCGTATACGAACGGCATGAGGAACATCAGGAATACCGCGAAGGAGGCCCGACCGGCGTGCTCGGCATCTTCGCGCCCGACCCGGACGACGGCCCGTACGGCGTCGAACTCACGCTCCCGCTGCACGCGACCGAGCAGGGCTACTATGCGGTGCAGCGGCCGGACCAGCGCACGCCCACGGAAATCGCGTTCGTGCGCGCCTCAGACGGCAGACGCTACGTCGCCTCCGGCCATCGCGTCACGCCGAAGGTGGCGTGAATGGCAGGACATGAACGGCAGGACATGAGGAGTGACGATATGGAGACGAACGGCATGAACCGGTGCACTGGCGATGCGCCGGCGGCCTGGCCCGCCGACCTCGACCCGCGCGTCGACTGGTCGGTGATGATCCGCGACGCGTCGAGCGGCGAGCTGCTGTACGAGCGCACGCCCGACCGCGTGCTCAAAACGGCGAGCATCGGCAAGCTGTTCCTGCTCATGGAGGTGATGCGCGAGGTCGAATCCGGTGAACTCGGCCTGCACGAGGTCATCGACCGCGATCGCATGTCGCCCGACGACTTCTGCGAGGACTCCGGCATCCTCTACCTGCTCGATCAGAAAACGCTCACCGTGCACGACCTCGGCTTCCTGATCGGCGCGTTCTCCGACAACTACGCCACCAACCTGCTTGTCGAACGGGTCGGGCTTGACCGCGTGCAATCATTCGCACGCGAGCAGGGTTTCGAACATTCCGCGCTGCTCGACTACGTGCGCATGGAATTGCGGCCCGACGGCCCGGACGACATGTCATGCGGTTGCGCGCGCGAACTATGCGACTACATGATGCGGCTCAACGCCGGCACGCTCGTCTCGCCCGCCGCCTCTGCCCAGATCGAACGGTGGCTCGGCGCCGACACCGACACGTCGATGGCGTCCGGCGCGTTCAACGTGGATCCGCTCGCCCACTGGGAGGCCGGCGACCCGTTCCAGATCCGTCACAAGACCGGCACCGAGTCCGACGTGCGCTGCGACGTGGGCATCGCCCGCCACGCGCCCAGCGGCCGCACCGTCGCCTACGCGATCCTCGCCAACTGGGACAAGGCCCGCCACGGCCGCCTGCGCGACGACGTCCTCGCCGACATGCGCCGCCTCGGCGGGGCGATGCGCCGTTATATCGAACGGTAGAAGCCGGCCGCGGTCGAGCCGGCGATTACCGTCCCAGTACGATGTCGGCGAAACGGCGGGCGAACAGTTCGGATGGGCGCGTGTTCTCCTCGTCGTAGCGCGAATCGCGGTCGAGCACCTCGGCCCACGGGAAGCCATCCGCCTCCACGTCCCGAATATCGTCCGCATCCCACTCGGCGATGTTCGCCGCGGAAATCTCCGGATGGAACTGCAGACCCCACGCGTTCGGCCCAAGCCGGAACCCCTGCACGGGGGAGCGGTCGGAGTGGGCGAGCAGCACGGCCTCGTCCGGCAGCGACGTGATGTGGTCCACGTGGTTCTCCGTCATCGGGAACGTCGCCGGCAGCACCGAGAACAGCGGGTCGTCGGCCGCGGCCGCGTCCAGCGTGATCGGCGTGATGCCGTGCTCCGGCTTGAACTTGCGATGCTCCACCGTGCCGCCGCCGACATAGGCGAGCAGCTGCCCGCCCAGGCAGATGCCGAGCATGGGAATGTGCCTGTCGAGCGCCTCGCGCGTCAGCGCGCGCGTGGCCGGCAGCCACGGGAATTTGTCGTCCTCGTAGGGCAGGGGAGCGCCTCCGAGCACGACGAGCGCCGCGTAGCCGTCCAGCGAATCCGGCAGACCGTCGCCGCCGAATCGCAGCTCATAGTCGAGTCCCTGCCCGTTGAACCACGGTCCCAGCCTGCGCAGGCTTGCCTTGGCGGAGTGTCCGATGACCAGTGCGGTCGGCATGATGTGTCCTTTCGTTGAATACGCCGAACGTCACCGCAGGATGCGCGTGGTCGGCGTGACGGTGACGATGTCGTCGGTGCGCGGCGCGTCGGCCCGCGCAAATTCGAGCGTCTGCACTCGCGGATGCTCCAGAGAATTGAGCTGGATCGTGCAGCGCAGCGGATGATGCTCGCATGCGACGGTCCACGACAGTTGCGCCGGCGAGTCGGCATGCTCGTTGGACACGGTCACGCTGCCGGCGGACGGTCCGGTGGCAGCGGACGGTTCGGTGGCGGATGCGTCGGCGGCGGATGCGTCGGTGGCGGATGCGCCGGCGACGGACGCTCCGACGACCGGCAGCCCGGTGACCGCCAGCAGTTTCGCCAGCTGTGTGCCACGTTCGTCGAACGTCGCGTCCAACGTGACGTTCATCGCCAGCAGATCCGCCAGCGATGCGATCGCCTGCGTGCACGCTTCCGTTCCGTTCAGCGTTGCGAGCATCGCGTTGATCCGTTCCTGCGCGGCGCGCGTTTCGGGCCACAGCGGGAAGCTCCATCCTGCGATCGGCAGCGCCGGGGTACTCGAACGGCCACCGTCCGTGCGAGGACGGGATGCCTCCTCGAGCAGCAGCGACAGCGCGCGGATCGCGAGCACGCTCGGCGTCGCATACCGGCCGTTCGCCAGCACCACCACGCCCAGTCCGGAATCCAAATGCCAGCGCATGTTCGAGCCGTAGCCCGGGTATCCGCCCGAATGGTAGGCGATGTCGCCGAATCGCTCGTCGTGCTTGACGATCAGCCCGTAGCCGTACGCTTCGATCTCGTTGAAATCGCGCCGTGTGAGCCATCCGCGCGACGAGCCGGACCGCAGTACGGGCGGCATCGGCGTGTGCGGCATCTGCATGAGCCGACGGTATCGCCGCGGCAGCACCTCGTCGCCGAGCAGATCGGCCTCGGCTGCGCCATCGGTCTTGCGGTCTCCCCGCATGCCGGCGGAACCATCGGTGGAACCGCCCTCGCGCGGCGACGGCTCGAACCCGCGCGCCAGCCACGCATCCCACTCGGCCACGTCGTGCACGGAGCTGATCACACCGCCGATCACGCTGAACGCGCCCGGATCGGCGAACGTCTCCGGCACCCACGTCGCGCCGGCCGGATCGCCGTTCTGCTCGCTGCCCGGATCAAGGTGATGTCCGCAGCACAACTTGTCCGCCGGCACGTCGCGCCAATCGTACGTCGTCTCCGCCAGACCGAGCGGTTCGAGCAGATGCGTACGCACGTAATCAGGCACGTCCATGCCGCTCACGTTGCGGATCACCTCGCCGATCGCCGCGTAGCCGATGTTCGAGTACTCGTACCGTTCGCCGGGCGAATAGATCGACCTGAGCCGCTGCGCCAGCAACGATTGCAGCTCCGCCCGGCTGATCGACTCCTGCCGGTCGGCCCATGCGTCGTCGGTCGCAAGCCCGCAGCTCATCGCGAGCAGATCGTGCACGGTGATCGGGAACGAGTCGCGGTCCCACGGCACGACGTTCGCCAGCTGCGGCACGTAGTCCGCGGCCGGCGCGTGCAGATCGACCTTGCCCTGCCAGGCGAGCTGCATGACGGCCGCGGCCGCGAAGCTTTTCGACATGGACGCGATGCGAAAACGCGTGTGCTCGTTCAGTTCCAGCGTTTCGCCCGGCCGGTCGACGCGCGTGGCCGAGCCGCCGTGGCCGCTGGCGATCAACCCGCCCCGGTCGAAGATGCCGTACGTGTAGGCCGGCGCTTTGCGCTCGGTGACGAGTGCGCCGAAGATGCGGTCGATTTCGGCGAGGGTCGCCTCGTCGGGAACGTATGCATGCGATGCCGGCGCGGCGACCGATGCGGATGCTGCGGAAGTCAAGGAAGTCACGATGATGCCCCGGTCCTGCGCGGCTCAGAACTCGTAGTCGCCGGACGGGCCGATCGTCAGGGCCAGCTCGCGCGTGCGACCGGTGTGCATCGCGTCGTTGATCGCCTCGACCATCGGCATGTCCACCGCGTACGGCTTGCCGTCGAGCTCGCGCACCGGGATCACCCAGCCGCCGTGCGTCATGAACAGCGCGTCGGCCTCCTTCAGTTCGGCCAGCGGCAACTTCTTGTACTCGGTCTTCTTGCCCTCCTGCAGCGCCCACGCGAACAGTTCGCGCTGGGACGTGCCGTTGAGGATGCCGATGCGCGGATCGGGGGTGACGAACAGGTCGCCGTACTGCGCCACGATCGAGGAATTCGGGCATTCGAGCGTGAAGCCGTCGGTGGTGTACTGGATCGAATCGCCGATGCCGCGGCGATCGCACAGGCGGTGCTCCGACTGGCTGATCGCGTAGCTGAGCGTCTTCGCGCCGTTGAGCAGCCACGGGGCCTTCGCGGTCACGTCCGAGGCGTAGCCGCGCGACAGCGAGACCATGGTGAGCGGGTCGAGCGAATGCAGCAGGCCCTTGCCGTCGAGGAAGATCCACACGCTCGGCAGATGGCTTTTGTTCGCGCCCACGCCGGTGGTCGGGTCGAATCCGCGCGAGACGAGGATGCGCAGCATCGGTCCCGGTTCCGGGTCGTCGTACGCGTCGATGACCTTTTGCACGGCGGCGGTGAACGCGTCGATGTTCGGTTCGGGCAGGTCGGTCATGGCCGCGGACGTGGCCAGACGGCGCAGATGGTTCTCGAGCGAGACCGGGAAGCCCTTCCACACGGTCGTCGCCTCGAAGATGCCGTCGCCGCGCAGCACGCTCAGATCGAACACCGAGACGTGCGGCTGCTCCGGGTCGACGAGTTCGATCGTCTCGCCCGGCTCGAACGGGGTGCCCTTCGGCGAAAACAGTACGGACGCATTGCCGATGCCCAACACGATTCCAGTCATGACGCTCCCTTTTCTCGGATGATGGCCCTTGCGGCGGTAACGATCACCCAACCTAGTCCCCGCGTGTTATGCCCGCGCGAAAAGCCCGATATCTGGCGGTAACGTGACCGTCACAATGGGGAGGCCTGTTTTCCCGATGCTATGCCGTTGGAGCTTCCCCGTGGTGGCGGATTTCGAGAAAGCCTTCGTCAGCGGGGAAGTCGTCTCAGTCATGACTGAGATGACTGAGACGATGTAACACGGGATGTGTGGGGGCGTAATAGAGGTTTAATGTGCGGTGTCTAGCGTGGCGTTGCGTTGATGGTCGATGTGAAGGTCGACGTGAGGACGTGCCGGCGCCGCGTGCGTGGCGACGGTGCGTGCGGAGAGGGGAGTGACGATGACGATGGACGGATCGGCTGGCGCATTGGATGAGAACACGACGCCCGCGGCCGCTCGCGAGGCGTTTCGTTCGGGTGCGGTGCGTCCGACGTGCGGCGTGTCGAAGGGCTACGCGCAGGCGAACATGATCGCCCTGCCGCGCGAGTATGCATACGATTTCCTGCTGTTCGCGCAGCGCAACCCGAAACCGTGCCCGATTCTCGACGTGCTCGACGCCGGCTCCCCGTTCCCGTCGATCGCCGCCGGCTCCGACGTGCGCACCGACATTCCGCTCTATCGCGTGTGGGAAAACGGCGAACTGGTCGACACGCTGCCCGACATCACCGACGTGTGGGCGAAGCACGACGATCTGGTCACGTTCCTGATCGGCTGCAGCTTCACGTTCGAGTTTCCGCTGATGGAGGCGGGCATTCCCGTCCGCCACATTCTCGCCGGACGCAACGTGCCGATGTACGACACGTCGATCAAGTGCCGCCCGGCGGGCCGGTTCAGTGCAAACATGGTCGTTTCGATGCGCGGCATCCAGCCGGACCGCGTGGCCGACGCGGTGCGCATCTCGGCCCGCTATCCGAGCGTGCACGGCGCTCCCGTATGCGTCGGCTCGCCCGAATCCATCGGCGTCACGGACGTCATGCACCCCGACTACGGCGACGCGCCGGTGCTCGAGGACGGCGACGTGCCCGTGTTCTGGGCGTGCGGCGTCACCCCGCAGGCCGCGGTCATGGCGTCCAAGCCGTCGTTCGCAATCACACACGCGCCGGGCCACATGTTCATCAGCGACGTGCCCGACCGCACATACATGGTGTGAGGCTTGCGAGGCTGTGGCATACGCGGGGCTGTCGGTGAGACTTGTGGCAACGCGGCCGGCCGTGGAGGCGTGACGTTCGTCGCACGGACGCTGAATATCATGGAAGTTCATGAAAGACCACGGGTGTAAAACACCTCGTGAAACATTGCATGGCGGACTGTGCGGCGCGTCATGCGAACGAATTCGACTCGACGGAGTCGACGACGAAAGGACGGAACCGACGATGCGCATCGATCTGAACAGCGACATGGGCGAAAGCTACGGCCGGTGGACGCTCGGCGACGACCACGCCCTGCTCGACGTGGTCTCCAGCGCGAACGTCGCCTGCGGATTCCACGCGGGCGACCCGGCGGGCATGCTGCGCACGTTGTCGAACGCCGCGGACAACGGCGTGTGCGTTGGCGCGCACGTCGCCTACCATGATCTCGCCGGATTCGGCCGCCGCTTCGTCGACGAACAACCGGCCGACCTCAAGGCCGACGTCATGTACCAGCTTGCCGCGCTCGAAGGACTCGCCGCAAGCGTCGGCGCGCGCGTGAGCTACGTCAAGCCGCACGGCGCGCTGTACAACCGCATTGTGCACGATGAGCGGCAGGCGCAGGCCGTCGTGGATGCGATCGTTGCCATCGATCCGGCGCTCGGCCTGCTCACCCTGCCCGGTTCCGTGGTCGGCGAGATCGCCGCCGCAGCCGGACTGCGCGTGTTCCGCGAGGCGTTCGCCGACCGCGCGTACATGCCCGACGGCACGCTCGTGCCGCGCACGCAGCCCGGCGCGGTGATCAGCGACGTGGACGCGGTCGCCGCGCGTGTTTCGCGCATGGCGTCGGCCGGCGAAGTCGTTGCGATCGATGGCAGCGTGATTCCGGTCGCCGCCGACTCGGTGTGCGTGCACGGCGATTCGCCGAGCGCCGTCGCAATGGCCCGTGCGATTCGCGCGCGGCTCGACGCCGACGGTTTCGACGTGCGGGCGTTCGCTGCGGATGCAGTTGCGGATTCCGCTGCGGATGATGCGGCTGGCACCGCCGGTTCGGCCGGTGCGGGGAAGTGAGCAGGATGACTGACGCGTCTGCCGCCGTCTCGCCGGCCGCCATGCGATTCCTGCCGATGGGCCGCGCTGCGCTGCTGGTGGAACTGGACGGGTTGGATGCGGCGATGTCGCTGTACGCCGCGATCGAGGCGCGTCGTGCGGCCTTGCGTGCGGCGCAGTCACGTTTGCCGCATGCCGTGGACCGGTCCGTGCATGCCGAGGATCGGTCCGCGCATGCCGAGGATGACCTAGACGCGAGGGCCGGCGATGCCGCGCCGCGCACCGCGCTGATGGACCCGTTCGCCGGCGTGACCGAAGTGGTGCCGGCCGCACGGACCGTGCTGATCCGGTTCGATCCGCTGTTTACGGACCGTGACGAACTGGTTGCAGCGGTGCGCGGATTGGACCTGGGCGGTCATGTCGAACGGCATGCGAAGACGGTGACCGTGCCGGTCGTTTACGACGGCGAGGATCTGGACGCGGTCGCGGACCTGCTCGGCGTGAGCGCGGTCGAAGTCGTGAACCGCCACGCCGGGCACGCGTGGACGGCCGCATTCGGCGGATTCGCGCCCGGTTTCACCTACCTGACCGGCGGGGATCCGATCTTCGACGTGCCCCGTCGTGCGAATCCGCGGCTTGCCGTGCCCGCCGGCGCGGTCGGCCTTGCCGGCACGTTCAGCGGCGTGTATCCGCGGCCCAGTTCCGGCGGATGGCAGCTCATCGGCACCACCGACGAACCGATGTGGGACGATCATCGCAACCCACCCGCTCTCATCCAGCCCGGCGACACCGTGCGATTCGAGCCGGTACGGGAATGGGTCGCAATGGCTGCGTCCGTTGATGCGGATCGCGATGTAGCGGTTACTGGCAAT
The DNA here is from genome assembly GCF_018555435.2 of Bifidobacterium amazonense. GTDB lineage: Bacteria > Actinomycetota > Actinomycetes > Actinomycetales > Bifidobacteriaceae > Bifidobacterium > Bifidobacterium amazonense. The sequence continues at coordinate 3,980 of NZ_JAFEJT020000032.1, read as the reverse complement.
GCGGTGCACCGCGAATCATTTTGTGAAACCTTGCGTGAAACATGTGATGGACGGATATCCGATTCACCGCATGCGCACGACGCTGCGGACGCCACTCATGGTGTTACGTGCTCATCAAGCGTCGGTCTGTCGCGCGACGATACGCAGGTCGACGATTCAGCTTGTGCTGCCGATCTGACGATCGACGATCCGGGCATGTTCGCGGTGTTTGAGGACGACGGCCGCCGCGCGGCCACGATGGGTGTGACCGGTTCCGGCGCGGCCGATCCGGCGGCATTCCATCTGGCGAACGAGCTCGTCGGCAACCCTATCGGCACGCCCGCCATCGAAACGGCTGGCGGCGGACTGCGCCTGACCGTCCATCGCACGCTCGTACTGGCTGTCACCGGCGCGCCCATCGATGTCGCCGTCAGCGGCGCGTATGGGCGCACTCGCATCATGCGGCAGGAAGCGTTCCTGATGCAACCCGGCGAACAGCTCGAACTCGGCTTCCCGCAATGCGGCTTCCGCAACTACATCGCCGTCCAAGGCGGCTTCGACGCACCCTGTGTCCTCGGCAGCGCCTCCGCCGACACACTCTCCGGGCTCGGCCCGGCAGCGCTCACACCCGGTACGCCGCTCGCCATCGCGACCTCGCACGACTCTGATGCGGCTCGCGATGCGGTTCCCGATGCGGTTCGCGATGCAGCCACGCGAGCATCCTCTGACGAGGATGCCGCCGGCGACACCGACTGGGGGAGTGCACACCCGGCGCATACGGATGGCGCCATTCTTGGAGTGCCCGCCCCTGTCGTACGAACCGTATACACGGTCCTCACCGTCGGCCAACCGCAGCCGTGGTCGGCCGGGTTGCCCGCAACCGGCGAGGTCACCACCCTCGACGTCGTTCTCGGTCCGCGCGACGACTGGTTCACCGATCAGGGCATCACCGACCTGTTCGATCAGGAGTGGACCGTCACCGCGCAATCCAATCGCGTCGGACTGCGTCTCCACGGCACACGGCCGCTCGAACGTCGCGACACACGCGAACTCGCCAGCGAAGGCATGGTCCCCGGCGCGATCGAAATCCCGTCCAACGGCCAGCCCGTCCTCTTCCTGCGCGACCAGCCCGTCACCGGCGGCTACCCGGTCATCGCGGTCCTCACCAAACCGGCGCTCGCTCTCGCCGGACAGCTCCCGCCCGGCGCGCGCATCCGCTTCCGCAACGCGGACGGACCGTCGCCGGCAACAACCGCGCAGGCCGTGCCATCCGCATCACGCACGTCATCATCGCAGCACGAACCCAGCCAGACGCAACACCAGACGCAATCCAAGGAACCATCATGCTGAACCGAATCCTCATCGCCAACCGCGGCGAAATCGCGGTCCGCATCATCCACGCCTGCCACGACACCGGCCGCACCGCCATCGCCGTCTACGCCGACGCCGACGCGAACGCGCTGTTCGTGCAGCTCGCCGACGAAGCGTATCCGCTCGAAGGCGTCACGCCCGCCCAAACCTACCTCGACATCGACAAGATCATCGCCGCGGCCAAACGCGCGCACGCCGACGCCGTCCACCCCGGCTACGGGTTCCTGTCCGAAAACGCCGACTTCGCGCAGGCCGTCATCGACGCGGGACTCACGTGGATCGGTCCGAACCCCGAGACGATCCGCACGCTCGGCGACAAGGTCGCGGCCCGGCACATCGCCGCCGAAGTCGGCGCGCCGATGGCCCCCGGCACCGTCGCACCCGTGCACGACCCGAAGGAAGTCGTCCGATTCGCCCGCGAACACGGACTGCCGCTCGCTATCAAAGCCGTGCACGGCGGCGGCGGACGCGGCCTCAAGGTCGTGCGCCGGCTCGAAGACGTCGAAGAGGCGTTCCTGTCGGCCACGCACGAGGCCGAAGTCGCGTTCGGCAACGGCGACTGCTTCCTCGAACGGTTCCTCGACCGGCCGCGTCACGTCGAAGTGCAGATCCTCGCCGACACGCACGGCAACGTCGTCGCCGTCGGCACGCGCGACTGCTCGCTGCAGCGGCGCAACCAGAAACTCATCGAAGAGGCCCCCGCGCCCTTCCTGCCGGCCGAAATCAGCGACCATCTCAAGCAAACCGCCGTCGCGATCTGCCGCAAGGCCGGCTACGTGAGCGCCGGAACCGTCGAATTCCTCGTCGCCGAAGACGGCACCATGTCGTTCATGGAAGTCAACACGCGCATCCAGGTCGAACATCCGGTGACCGAACTGACCACCGGCATCGACTTGGTCGCCGAACAGCTGCGTATCGCGGAGGGGGAGTCCATCGCGGGGCTGGGGGAGGGTTTCGGCCCGCAATCGCACGGCCACGCGATCGAATTCCGCATCAACGCGGAGGATCCGTCGCGCGGATTCGTGCCGTTCCCCGGGCATATCAGCGCCCTGCGCGCGCCCAGCGGCCCCGGCGTCCGCTTCGACACGGGCGTCGCCGCCGGCTCGGACATACCCGACCAGTTCGATTCGATGCTCGCCAAGCTCGTCGTCTACGCGCCCACGCGCGAGGAATGCCTGCGTCGCGCCCGCCGCGCGCTCGCCGAACTCCAGATCGAGGGCGTGCCCACCGTCGTCCCGTTCGACAAGGCCGTGCTCGCCGACCCCGACTTCGCGTCCGCCGATCACCTCGGCGTGTACACGCGCTGGATCGAGGAGACGTTCCTGCCGCGCATCGACCCGGCCACGCTGACCGGCGACGGTCTGGTCGGACATGGCCCGGCTGGTGCTGGTGCTGGTGCTGGTGCGGCTGGCAGCGGTCCGTCTGGTGACGGTCTATCCGGCGACGGTCCGGTCGGCGACGGTCCCGCGTACGAACGTGCGTCGGACGAGGTCCCGATGCGGCGCATGTGGATCGAGCTCGACGGCAGGCGCGTGCGGCTCGGCCTGCCCGCGTCGTTCGCGCTCGCCGCGGTCGGCGGCGGTTCGGCGGCCGGTGACGCGACGGACGGTACAGCCGACGGAATGTCAGGTGGCGACGATACGGCCGCGGCCGTCGACCCGAACGCCGTCACGTCGACGATCACCGGCACGTTCGTGCGATGGCTGGCCGACGACGGTGCGACCGTGGCCGCCGGCGAGCCGGTCGCCGTGGTCGAGGCGATGAAGATGGAAACGCAGATCGCCGCGCCGCACGCCGGCACGCTGCACACGAAGACCGCCGTCGGCGACACCGTGCGCTACGGCCAGACTATCGGCACCGTCGATCCGGCCTGAGCCGCTTCTTCATATCGGCGTTATCTGTGACGGTAGTTTGCAGAGACAATGGCAGTATCACCCTTTTGCTGTCACGCTTTGGCTGAATGCGGTTGATCTGCGAGAGTGTGGTCCGTTTTGGTGTCATGCTTTCACGGGAACGATGGTTTTGGTGAAGCGTGACAGGGGACGTGTCAATGATCTCAGGACGCTTGGCTACTGATCGTTGGTATTACTTGGATCCCGCGGGATCCCGTCTGTCACGCACAGTCGATGACGCCATCTTTTGAGTGAAGCGTGACACAAGTTTTGTCACGCTTCGCCGATACAGGCGGTTTCCACGGTTGTATGACAGCCGGTCACGCCACACCCTGATCCATCACGCAACCAGTAAAGGTCCCGGAGGTCACGGGATGGCAAATCCGCCCGTTTTTCTATCCCGTGACCTTCCCTGCCTAAGCATTGAGGTCACGCGATGGAATCGACACGGTTCAATCCATCTCGTGACCGGCAATTCGCGGGTTTCGAGGTCACGCGATGGTATTTTGGCTGGTTTTGCCATCGCGTGAGATTGCCTCTAGTCATGGGATGGAATTGGCGCGATTCAATCCATCTCGTGACCTCGCAGACAAGGTTTAATCAGTGGTTTCGAGGTCACGGGATGGCAAATCCGCCCGTTTTTCTATCCCGTGACCTTCCCTGCCTAAGCATTGAGGTCACGCGATGGAATCGACACGGTTCAATCCATCTCGTGACCGGCAATTCGCGGGTTTCGAG
>NZ_JAFEJT020000031.1 GCF_018555435.2 Bifidobacterium amazonense | reverse complement strand
ATGACCTAGAACTGCAAGATGCCCTTCGGAACAGGCCGAAGTTGGGAAGTGAGGGGCTCGACGCGGCGATGGCGGCGCCGGCGAGCGGCGGCACGCACTACACTGGACTGTTATGTCCACTGAAACTTCCCCGGCCAAGCGCGTCCGCAAGGCCCCCGAGGAGCGCCGTCGCGAGATCCTCGCCGCGGCGATCCGCCTGATCTCCGAACGTGGCTACAACGGTATTTCGATCCAGGACGTCGCCGACGAGGTGGGCGTCACCAAGCAGGGCGTGCTGCGCTACATCGGCAGCAAGGACAACCTGCTTGCGATGGTGTACCGCGACAACTACAACGCCACCGGCAACATCGACGAATTCATGGACTCCGGCCTGCCGGGCTCCACGCCCGACGACCTGCGTTTTCCCGCGTACCTGCGGTTCCTGGTGCGCTACAACTCGCGCCGGCGCATGCTGGTGCAGCTGTTCTCCATGCTGCAGGTCGAGTCGTTCAATCCCGCGCATCCGCTGCACGACGAATTCGCGGGGCGGCAGAACGAGATCTGGGAGTATTACTCGTCGTTCGACTGGAACATCCCGCCCGAGATCGGCGGCTGGGACGAGGGCATGCGGCCCATCGTGCGGCGTGCGATGGAGATCATGGACGGCGTGCAGCTGCGGTGGCTTCGCGGGCCGGAGATCGACCTCAACGAGGAATGGGCCGGACTGGAGACGGCGATCTTCCCGTCGCCGGTGTGGGACGGGTATCGCTGAGCCGGGTCGTCGAGCCATGTGCGGCTGGGTGGCTGCCGAGTCGTCGAGTCGGTCCGTGACGAGTCGGACCGTGACGGGACGGTCCGCTGACCCGGGTGGTTGCGCGGGTCTGAGCCCTGCCGTTGGCATATCGAATGGCCATTCGATATACTGAACTGCCATGACGGAAACCAAGCAGAAGAGGGTGCGCAAGAGCCCCGAGGACAGGCGTGCGGAAATCACCCGGGCCACGGTGCGGCTGATCGGGGAGCGGGGGTATTACGGCACGTCGCTCAAGGACATCGCGGATGCGGTGAACATGAGCCAGCCCGGACTGTTGCATTACATCGGCAACAAGGAGGGGCTGCTGTCGATGCTGATCGCCGACGGCTACGACACGCACGGCACGCCGGAGGATTTCATGCGTTCCGGCCTGCCGGGCAGCGATCCCGACCGGCTGCTGTTCCCGTCCTACCTGCGCTATCTGGTGCGGTACAACTCGCAGCGCCGCGAGCAGGTCCAGATGTACATGAGGCTGGAGGCCGAATCGTTGAGCCCGGACCATCCGCTGTACGACTACTTCGACTGCCGAGGCGAGGCGGCATGGGACTATTACTCGCGGTTCCAGTGGTGCCTGCCGCCGCAGGTCGGCTCGTGGGAGGAGTCCATGAAGCCGCTGGTCCGCCGTTGCCTCGAGGCGATGGACGGCGTGCAGCTACGCTGGCTGCGCCGGCCGCCGGTCGACCTGTACGACGAATGGCTGGCGTTCGAGATGCTGCTGTTTCCCTCGCCGACGTGGGACAACTATCGCTGACGGCCGTCTTTGTCTACCGACTGATCGATATGACTGTGCGACACGCCGATGCTATGTTTGATGTCTCTAAAAACGTTGGAAATACGCGGTTTATCACTAACTAACGATCGTTAGATATCGAGTTGACAAAAGCGTCGCCGGGGCGCTATCATCTCTTATATCTAATAAACATTAGATATAAGTCAGAGCAGACAAGAAGGTTCAACGATGAGTGGTACCACGGCAACTTCCGCAAGCGAACGGCTTGCGGCATACAACGCCAATATCGCGGCCGCCGAGAAGGATGCGACGCTGTCGCCGGAAACCGGCAGGACGATGGACAAGGCCACGCTGTTCCGCTTCGGCGCGGGCTTCCTCGTGTTCGGCCTGCTGTGGATGAGCGGCCTGGCCATCGTGTCGGCCGTGCTGCTGACCAAGCACCTGCAGTCCATCTTCGGACCGGACGTGGAGGGTCTGACCGGCGTGATCAACGCGTGCACCGCGCTCGCCTCGCTGGCCTCGAACCTGCTGTTCGGCACCCTGTCGGACCGTTCGCGCTCCAAGTGGGGGCGTCGCACCCCGTTCATCGTGCTCGGCGCGATCCTGGGCGGCGTGACCCTGTTCCTGACGGGCATGGTGACGAATCCGGTGGCGATCACCATCATCTATTGCCTGTGCATGTTCGGCCTGAACGCGATGATCGCGCCGCTGGTCGCGATGATCTCCGACCGCATCCCGGTCAACGTGCGCGGCACGATGTCCGCGTTCTTCGGCGCGGGCCAGACGTGCGGCGCGCCGATCGGCACGCTGATCGGCTCCGCGTTCATCCTCAACCCGTTCCCCGGGTTCGTGCTGGCCGGCGTGCTCATGTTCCTCGGCGGCATCGTGGCCGTGATCATCGTTCCCAAGGAGGCCTCGGCCGACTTCCTGCCCAAGGACGAAGGCAAGCCGTCCGACGTGCTGCGCAGCTTCATCCCGCCGAAGTTCTCCACCGCGCATGACTTCTACAAGGCGTTCGCGGGCCGCCTGTGCATGCTGCTGAGCTACCAGATGATCACGGTCTACCAGCTGCTGATCTTCCAGAAGTACGTCGGTCTGGACGATGCGGCCGCGGGCGCCGCGATGGCGACGATGTCGCTGATCACGATGATCGTCTCGCTGGGCGGCTCCGTGGTGGCCGGCCCGATCTCCGACGTGATCGGCCGCCGCAAGCTGCCGGTGATCGCCGCGTCCGTCCTGTTCGCCGTCGGCATGGCCATGCCGTGGATCATGCCCACCACCACCGGCATGTTCCTGTACGCCGGCATCGCCGGCCTCGGCTACGGTGTGTACTCGTCCGTCGACCAGGCGCTCAACGTGGACGTGCTGCCGAACAAGGAGGAGGCCGGCAAGGACCTCGGCGTGCTCAACCTCGCCACCACGCTCGGCCAGATGCTCGGCCCGGTGCTCATGAGCGTGATCACCGTGACCCTCGGCTATGCGGCCGCCTTCCCGATCTCCATCGTGTTCGCGCTGCTCGGCTGCGTGTTCATCATGATGATCAAGGGCGTCAAGTAAACGCAACCGATCGCAACCGATCAGTCATCCAGTCATCCAGTCATCCAGTCATCCAACGACATCAATCAGTCATCCAATCATCCAACCGATCATCCAACCGATCGACCGCGCGAACCACAGCCGGACACGCGGCCGGAAACCAAACCAAGGAGCCGATCATGACCACATGGATCTCCACCACCCCGGACGCCAAGCTCGTCGACCGCAGCGCCGACATCGTCGCCACCGGAGCCGTCGCCGCCCCCGATCTCGCGCTTGACGGCAGCGAATACCAGTCGCTGCGCGGATTCGGCGGCTGCTTCAACGAACTCGGCTGGCTGCCGCTGCAGACCGTCACCGAAGCCGAACGCGACCAGATCATCAAGGAGCTGTTCGACCCTGAGGAGATGAACTTCACGTTCAACCGCGCGCCCGTCGCCGCCAACGACTTCGCCGACCACTGGTACAGCTACGACGAGGTCGAAGGCGACTACGACATGGAGCACTTCTCCGTCGAACGCGACGAGCAGACCCTCATCCCGTACATCCACCGCGCGCAGGAATGGCAGCCGGACATGCGCCTGTTCTCCTCGCCGTGGAGCCCGCCGACGTGGATGAAGCGCCCCAAGGCGTACAACTACGGCCGTCTTGTGCGCACGCCGGAAAACCTCAAGGCGTACGCGAAGTACCTCGTACGCTACGTCGAGGAGTACGCGAAGCACGGCATCGCCGTCAACCAGCTGCACGTGCAGAACGAGGTGTTCGCCGACCAGAAGTTCCCCAGCGCCCTGTGGGACTCCGACGCGCTCAAGGAGTTCATCCGCGACTACCTCGGACCAGCCTTCGACGAGGCCGGACTCGACACCGACATCTGGCTGGGCACGCTCAACGGCCCCGAGGACATGGCGTGGACCGGCGGCGGCTACGGCATGAAGCTCAACAACTACAACCGTTTCGTCGACAACATCCTCTTCGACGAGGGCGCCCGCCGTTACATCAAGGGCATCGCCTACCAGTGGGCCGGCCAGAACTGCATCGCGCGCACGCACGAATCGTGGCCGGAGATCGACCTCATCCAGTCCGAATCCGAATGCGGCGACGGCCAGAACACGTGGGAGTACGCCGAATACGTGTTCCACCTGATCAACCACTACCTCAGGAACGGCGCCACCGCATACGTGTACTGGAACATGATCCTCGACGACCAGGATTCGACCTGGGGCTGGTGGCAGAACTCGCTGTTCACCATCACCGCCGACACGCACGAGGTGCGCCGCAACCCCGAATACTATGTCATGAGGCACTTCTCCAAGTACGTGCGCCCCGGCGCGAAGGTGCTCGGCACGACCGGCCACTTCAACTCGATGGGCATCGCGTTCCGCAACCCGAGCGGTTCGCTGGCCGTGGTCGTGCAGAACGCGCTCGACTACGAGATGCCGTTCGAGTTCGCCGACCCGGCCGACCCGAACCGCGGACTCAAGGTGACGCTCGCGCCGCGCTCGTTCAACACGTTCGTGCTGGACTGACGGACGACGGGACAGGCCGGCGGCCGCCCGCATCGCGGCGGGCCGCCGCCGGCACGACGAAACGACGATCCGAGAAACGGAGGACATCATGAACGATACCGTCGAAACCCATCCGACCGTCCGGGACCTCACCCTCGAGGAGAAGGCGTCCCTGACCTCCGGCGGCGACGCATGGCACCTGCAGGGCGTCGAATCCAAAGGCATCCCCGGCTACATGATCACCGACGGTCCGCACGGCCTGCGCAAATCCCTCGCCGCCAGCACCGGCGAGACCGACCTCAACGCATCCGTGCCCGCCACCTGCTTCCCGCCGGCCGCCGGCCTGTCCAGCTCGTGGAACCCCGCGCTCATCCGCGAGGTCGGCGAGGCGATGGCCGAGGAATGCATCCAGGAGAAGGTCGCCGTGATCCTGGGACCCGGCGTGAACATCAAACGCAACCCGCTCGGCGGCCGCTGCTTCGAATACTGGTCGGAGGACCCGTATCTGGCCGGCCATGAGGCCGTCGGCATCGTCGAAGGCGTGCAGTCGAAGGGCGTGGGCACCTCGCTCAAGCACTTCGCCGCCAACAACCAGGAGACCGACCGTCTGCGCGTCGACGCGCGCATCTCGCAGCGCGCCCTGCGCGAGATCTACCTGCCGGCCTTCGAACACATCGTCAAGACCGCGCAGCCGTGGACCATCATGTGCTCCTACAACCGGATCAACGGCGTCCACTCCGCGCAGAACCACTGGCTTTTGACCGACGTGCTGCGCGGCGAATGGGGCTTCGAGGGCATCGTCATGTCCGACTGGGGCGCCGACCACGACCGCGTGGCATCCCTCAACGCCGGCCTCAACCTCGAAATGCCGCCGTCCGGCACCGACGACCAGATCGTCCACGCCGTGCGCGACGGACGCATCGAACCGGCGCAGCTGGATCGCATGGCCCAGGGCATGATCGACCTCGTCGACAAGACCCGCGCCGCCATGAACGTCGACGGATACCGCTTCGACGCCGCCCGCCACCACGACGTCGCCCGCCGCGCCGCAGCCGAATCGATCGTCATGCTCAAGAACGACGACGCGACACTGCCGCTCGACGCGCACGCCATCGCCGCCGGCGAACGCAGGCTCGCCGTCATCGGCGAATTCGCGCGCACCCCGCGCTATCAGGGCGGCGGCTCGTCGCACATCACGCCCACGACGATGACCTCGTTCCTCGACGCGCTCGACGAACGCGGCGTCGCGGCCACGTTCGCGCCCGGCTTCACGCTCGACCTCGAACCGGCCGACCCCGCGCTCGAATCGCAGGCCGTGGACGCCGCGCGCGCCGCCGACACGGTGCTCATGTTCCTCGGGCTGCCGGAAGCCGCCGAATCCGAAGGCTTCGACCGCGAACATCTCGACCTGCCGGCCAAGCAGACCGCACTGCTGCGCCGCGTCGCCGAAGCCAACCCGAACGTCATCGTCGTGCTGTCCAACGGATCCGTCGTCTCCGTCGCGCCGTGGGCGGCCGACGCCAAGGCGATCCTCGAATCGTGGCTGCTCGGACAGGCCGGCGGCGCGGCGCTCGCCGACATCGTGTTCGGCGATGTCAGCCCGTCCGGCAAGCTCGCGCAGACCATCCCGCTGAACATCGCCGACGATCCGAGCATGATCAACTGGCCCGGCGAGGAGGGCCACGTTGACTACGGCGAGGGCGTGTTCGTCGGCTACCGCTACTACGACACGTACGGCAGGCCGGTCGACTATCCGTTCGGCTACGGACTGAGCTACGCGACGTTCGCGATCGGCGACGTCACGGTGGACAGGACCGGCGCGAACACGGCCCGCGTGAGCGTGACCGTGACCAACACGTCCGACGTGACCGCGGCCGAGACCGTGCAGGTGTACGTCGCGCCCGGCGCGTCCGACGTGGCCCGCCCGCGGCATGAGCTCAAGGGATTCGCGAAGGTACGCCTTGCCGGTGGCGAGTCGGCGCGCGTTGCGATCGACCTGGACGAACGTGCGTTCGCCTACTGGTCCGAACGGTTCGACGACTGGCACGTCGAAGCCGGCGACTACGCGATCGAGGTCGGCACGAGCTCGCGCGACATCGCCGCGACGGCGTCGGTGACGCTGGACGGCGACGGCAAGAGTCTGCCGCTGACCGAATGGTCCGCGTACGGCGAATGGGCCGCGGATCCGGTGGGGTCGTCGATCGTCGAGGCCGTGGCCGAGGCGGGGGAGCGCGGCGACCTGCCCAAGCTGCCGGACAACGCGATGATGCGCATGTTCCTCAAGACCATGCCGATCAACTCGATGCCGATGCTGCTGGGGGAGGCCGGCAAGGCGGTCACCGAGTTCATGCTGCGGGAGTACGCCGCCCGCGTGCGCTGACGGATCTCGCCCGCCGCACGCCTGATGGGTTGGCGTGCGTGGCGGATATCTCTTGCTGGGGGTGTCTTAGTGGGAGAAAACCGCCACGCACGATATGCGCCACGGCATCGTCGCTTCGGTGTGTCGCGACGGCGATGGCTCTAAAATACCAATTGGTAACTAAAGGTCATCGTCCGATTTCATCGAAGAAAGCGAGGCATCCATGAGCGACACCGCCGCAACCCTGCCCTACAAGAACCCCGACCTGCCCGACGCCGAGCGCATCGCCGACCTGATCGGCCGCATGACGCTCGAGGAGAAGGTCGGCCAGATGATGCAGCTCGACGCGCGCAGCGGCGATCTGGAGGACCTGATCGTCAACAGGCACGTCGGCTCCATCCTGCACACCAGCCCCGAGGACCTGCCGCGCGCGGTCGAACTGGTCAACGGCAAGACCCGCCTCGGCATCCCGCTGGTCATCGGCGACGACTGCATCCACGGCTACTCGTTCTGGCCGGGCGGCACGATCTTCCCCGAACAGCTCGGCATGGCCGTCAGCTGGGATCCGGACAAGATCGAGGCGATGGGCCGCGCCACCGCCGAAGAGGTCTCCTGCACCGGCGTGCACTGGACGTTCTCCCCGGTCCTGTGCATCGGTCGAGACACCCGCTGGGGCCGCGTCGGCGAGACGTTCGGCGAGGACCCGTACCTGATCGGCGAGCTCGCCTCCGCGATCGTCAAGGGGTATCAGGGCGGCGCCAAGGCCGGCGAAAAACTGCCCAAGGACGCGATCCTCGCCTGCGCCAAGCATTTCGCCGGCTACTCCGAAACGCAGGGCGGCCGCGACGCCTCCGAGGCCGACCTGTCGCACCGCAAGCTCGAATCCTGGTTCCTGCCGCCGTTCGAACGCGTCGCCAAGGAAGGCTGCGGCACGTTCATGCTCGGCTACGAGTCGATCGAAGGCGTGCCGGTCACGTTCAACAAGTGGCTGCTGAGCGACAAGCTGCGCGGCGCATGGGGTTACTGCGGCATGCTCATCACCGACTGGGACAACGTCGGACGCTCCGTCTGGGAGCAGAAGGTCAAGCCCGACTACACGCATGCGGCCGCCGACGCGGTCAAGGCCGGCAACGATCTGGTCATGACCACGCCGCAGTTCTACGACGGCGCGATCGAGGCCGTGCGTACCGGCCTGCTCGACGAATCGCTGATCGACGAGGCGGTCGCGCGCATCCTCGCCGTCAAGTTCCGCCTCGGCCTGTTCGAGGATCCGCGCCTGCCCGATCCCGAGCGCATCAAGACGGTGATCGGCTCGGCCGAACATCAGCGGCTCAACCTCGAGCTGGCCCGCGAATCGGTCGCGCTGCTGCGCAACGACGGTTCGCTGCCGTTCACTGCGGCCGGCGCGAAGCGCATCGCCGTGGTCGGCCCGCTCGCCGACGACGCCCAGACCCAGCTCGGCGACTGGGCCGGCAGCTCCGGCCAGGTCAACTGGATGCCCGACGGCCAGCCGCGCGAGATGATCACCACCGTGCTCGACGGACTGCGCGAGCTCGCCGGCGACGGCTGCGACGTCGTCTACTCGCGCGGCGCGAACGTCGTCGACCTCGTTCCCGATCCGGACGGCGAGTTCTATCCCGACGGCCAGCCGCGCCCGAAGGTCGCCGTCAACGCGCCCGTCGACCAGACGCTCATCGACGAGGCCGTGGCCAACGCAAGGCGGTCCGACCTGATCGTCGCCGTCGTCGGCGACGTGGTGCAGCTGATCGGCGAAACCTGCTCCACTGCCACGCTCGACTTGCAGGGCGGCCAGAACGCGCTGCTCGACGCGCTCGCGGAAGTCTCCCGCGAAACCGGCAAGCCGCTCGTCACCGTGCTCATCAGCTCCAAGCCGCAGATCCTGCCGGCGAGCATCGTCGGCGCGAACGACGTGTTCGCCAAGCGCTGCAACGATCCCGCCGTCGGTGCCGGTTCGATCCTGTGGGCGCCCAGCCCGGGCATGCAGGGCGGCCGTGCGATCGCCGAGATCATCCTCGGCGTCACCGACCCGTCCGGCAGGCTTCCGATCACGTTCCCGCGCCACGCCGGCCAGCTGCCGGTCTACTACAACCAGATCCGCGGCCAGCACGGCAACCGCTACGCCGACCTCACGCAGGACCCGGCGTTCGCGTTCGGCGAGGGCCTGGGCTACACGACGTTCGCGTACGGCGAGCCGACGATCACGTCCGGCGCGTCGCACGACGACGGCACGTTCGCCGAAACCGACACCGTGCACGCCGAGATCACGCTGACCAACACCGGCAAGCGTGCCGGCACGGAAGTCGTGCAGGCGTACGTGAGCGACGTCGTGACCTCGTACAGCTGGACCGACCGCGAACTCAAGTCGTTCCGTCGCGTCACGCTCGAGCCGGGCGAAAGCGCGACCGTCGCGTTCGACATCCCCGTCGCCGACTGCACGATCGTCGATCCGAACGCCGACCGCACCGTCGAGCCGGGCGAGTTCGAGCTGCTGATCGGCCACTCGTCGCGCCGCGACGATCTCAAGGCGGTGCGCTTCACCGTCGCGTAACGTCAAAGACCGTTCATATACGATGAGGTCCCTTCCCGAAGTTTCGGGGAGGGACCTCATCGATGTTGCGTTCTGTGGCCGCGTCGGCGCAGGGTCAGCGCAGGGCGAGGTTCGCGGCGCCGATCAGGCCGGCGTCCTGGCCGGCGGTGGCGGCGACGATCTTCGCGTGTCCGCGGTAGGCGCTGCCCTCGAGGAAGCGCTCGTAGTTGTAGCGGGCCGGCTCGAGCAGGATGTCGCCGACGGCCACCACGCCGCCGCCGATCACGAACAGGTCCGGGTCGAGCACGGCCGCGGTGGCGGCCATCGTGCGGCCGAGCCATTCGCCGATCTTGCCGAAGGCGTACAGGCCGAGCACGTCGCCCTCCTGCGCCGCCTGCGAGACCATCGGGCCCTCGAGCTTGTTGATGTCGCCGCCGCACAGCTCCAGCAGACGCTTGGCATCCTGCGGGCGACGGCGCACGGCCGACTTGGCGAAGTTCTCGAGCGAGGTGCCGGACGTGTAGCGCTCGGCGCAGCCGCGCAGGCCGCAGCCGCAGTGATCGCCGTCCGGGACCATCGGCAGGTGGCCGATCTCGGCGGCCATGCCGAACGAGCCGCGGAACAGCTGGCCGTTGATCACGATCGCGCCGCCCAGGCCGGTGCCGACGGTGAGCGCGACCATGTTCGAGCTGCCCTGGCCGGCGCCGTGCACGTACTCGCCCCAGCCGGCGCAGTTCGCGTCGTTCTCGACGACGACCGGTACCTCGTGGTCGATGAGCTTGCCGACGTGTTCGGACAGATCGTAGTTGACCCATGCGGGGATGTTGGCCGCGAAGGTGAGCGTACGGCGGTCGGCGCCGACGTTGCCGGCGGCGGAGATGCCGATGGCCTCGATCTTGTGGCCGGCGGCGACGGCCTCGCGGTAGACCTTGGCGATGTTGTCGTTGATCGCGTCCGCGTCCATCGGCGTGGGCACGCGCCAGCGCTGGATGATGGCATCGTTTTCATCGCAGACGGCAGCGGCGATCTTGGTTCCTCCGATATCGACGGCGAGCGTGGTCATGGTTCTCCTTTGATCATTGGTCCGGGCTAGTGAAGACAAGGAAAGCATAACCATTCTGTGCGACGTTGAGGGGCGTTTTCCGTATGTTTACCGCACGTTCCGTCGCTGGATCGGCCCCATCTGCCGATGGGAGCGCTCACAGTGGCATGCGTCCTCGGCGTGTCTTAACTACCAACCGTCAAGCAAACGCTGTCACCGACGCCCATCATCGTCGCGTTTTCCGCCACGTGCCGTCAGCTGGCGTTGAACAGCGGGGAGAGCTCGTCCTGATGCTCCTTCAGCACGGCGAACGGCACAGGGTGACTTGCTGCGGCGAATTCGTGGGGGAGTGGCGGGGCGTCCTGGCCGCGTGGCTTTGCGCCGCGGTTTGCTGCGTTTTGCGGGAAATGGGGCGGCGAATGGAATTGGCGGCAACAAATTCGGCCTGTGGGGCGGGCGCGGATAGCGTGGGGACGTGTACATGGACGACGGCGTCGCAGACACGGAACGCGTAGGAAAGGGGCGGCATATGATCAACTTCGGAGTCAGAGGGCATGACGTGACGTTCGACGGCACGCCTGAGGGGCTGGCCCGCGCCATCGCGGCGACGGGCGCGCACAACGTGCAGTTCGCGCTGAACGCGCTGTTCCCCGACCTGCCGGCGGGCGAGAAGGAGATCAACCCCGGCATGGGCATGTACTTCCGCCGCGTGCTCGGCGAGCGGGGCGTGCGGATCGCCGTGCTCAGCTGCTACATCAACATGATCCACCCCGATCCGTCCGTACGCGAGCCGCTGCTGCGCCGGTTCGAGGCGTACCTGCGCCACGCGCGCCACTTCGGCGCGCCCGTGGTGGCCAGCGAAACCGGCTCGGTGCTCGAAACGCTCGGCGTGTACACCGAGGCGAACTTCACCGAAGGTGCGTACCAGGACGCGCTCGGCGTGATCCGCCGCCTCGTCGCCGCCGGCGAACGGTATGGCACGATCGTCGGCATCGAACCGGGACGCAACCATCCGATCCACGATCTGGCGACCGTGCGCCGGCTCATCGCCGACGTCGACTCGCCGTGGATGGGCATCGTGCTCGACCCGTCCGTGCTCATCGACGGCGTGACGTACGGATCGCAGATCGACCTGATCGACGAGGCGTTCGCGACGTTCGGCGAGCATATCGTCGCGATGCATCTCAAGGACTTCCGTCCGGTGCCGGGACGGCTGGAACTGGACATGTGCGATATCGGCGACGGCGTGATGCGCGTCGGGGACGCGCTACACATCGTCGAACGGTACCGTCCGTACCTGCCGGTGATGACCGAGGAGACCAAGGGCGACGCGATCGCGGCGGCGATACGCCGGTACGGCGATGCGTGACGGGATAATGCAAACTGATTGCATAGTAATGCAGATTATTGCAGGATGATTTCCATATTTGTGGAAACTGTTGTAGAATGGCAACAGGAACGGAAACGACGGACGCAACGACCGCGGACGCGACCTATGCCGAACCAACACCCACGAACTCAAGGAACGAGGAATCATGGACACTCCACCGATGCCGGCCACGCGCGATCGGCTGCTCGGGCTGATCGACGCCATGTCCGACAATCTCGTCGCCATCGTGTCCGACGGCGACGGACTGTGGACGGTGGGCGACGTCGTCATCGACGACAAAAGCTGGAACGTGTGGAACTGGCCGCAGGGCATCGGCCTGTACGGCCTGTACCGCAACTGGGAGATCACCGGCTCGCGGTCCGCGCTCGACGCCGTCGAACAATGGTACGACCGCGCCTTCGCCCAGGGAACGCCCTCCAAAAACGTCAACACGATGGCCCCGCTGCTCGCCATGGCCTACCTGTACGAACGCACCGGCGACCCCAGGCTCAGACCCTACCTCGAACAGTGGGCGCGCTGGGTGTACCGCGACATGCCGCGCACCGAAGGCCACGGCCTGCAGCACGTCACCCTCGGCGAGCCGCACCACAACCAGCTGTGGGCCGACACGCTCGTCATGAGCGTGCTGCCGCTGGCCAAGATCGGCATGCTGCTGGGCAACCGGGCATACGTCGAAGAGGCCAGATACCAGTTCGAAATCCACGTCAAATACCTGATGGACAACGCCACCGGGCTGTGGTTCCACGGCTGGACCTTCGACGGACGGCACAACTTCGTCGGCGCGCACTGGGCGCGCGGCAACTGCTGGGCCACGATGGCGATCCCCGAAATCATCGACATCCTCCGCCTCGACGCCGACGACTCGCTGCGCCGCTGGCTCACCGCCGTGCTCGAGGAGCAGGTCGCGGCCCTCTCCGAATACCAGAGCGACAGTGGCCTGTGGCACACGCTCATCGACGACGAAGGCTCCTACCTCGAATCGTCCGGCACCGCGGGCATCGCCTACGGCGTGCTCCGGGCCATCCACCACGGATACCTGTCCGAACGGTACCTCGGCATGGCCTACCGGGCCGTCGGCGGGCTCATCGGGCAGATCGGGGAGCACGGGGAGGTGAACAACGTCTCGATCGGCACCGGCATGGGCGGCGACCTCGACTACTACCGCGGCATCGAACGCGCGGCCATGCCGTACGGACAGTCGCTGACCATCCTCGCATTCACCGAAATGCTCGTCTCCTACTGCTGACGGGCGCGGCGCACCCAACACCGCAACGCAACCAGCGGCAAAGCCGCGGAAAGAAAGGAACCATCATGGGCTACGACATGGGCAAATTCTCTCTCGAAGGCAAGGTGGCGCTCGTCACCGGCGCCAGCTACGGCATCGGCTTCGCCATCGCCACCGCGTTCGCCGCGGCCGGCGCGAGGATCGCCTTCAACGACATCAGCGAGGCCGCCGTCGAACGCGGGCTCCGGAACTACGCCGAAGCCGGCATCGACGTGCACGGCTACGTCGCCGACGTCACCGACGAACCGGCCGTCGCCGGACTCGTCCGCGACGTCGAGCGCGACCTGGGCACCATCGACATCCTCGTCAACAACGCCGGCATCATCAAACGCGTCCCCATGCTCGACATGTCCGCAGCGGACTTCCGCAAGGTCATCGACGTGGACCTCAACGCGCCGTTCATCGTCTCCAAGGCCGTCATCCCGGGCATGATCGCCAAAGGCCACGGCAAGATCATCAACATCTGCTCGATGATGAGCGAACTCGGCCGTGAGACCGTCGCCGCGTACGCCGCGGCCAAGGGCGGGCTCAAGATGCTCACCCGCAACATCTGCGCCGAATACGGCGAGGCGAACATCCAATGCAACGCCATCGGCCCCGGCTACATCGCCACCCCGCAGACCGCGCCGCTGCGCGAACGCCGGCCCGACGGCTCGCGCCACCCGTTCGACGCGTTCATCGTCGCCAAAACTCCGGCCGCCCGCTGGGGCACGCCCGAGGACCTGCAAGGTCCGGCCATCTTCCTCGCCTCCGACGCCTCCGACTTCGTCAACGGGCACGTGCTCTACGTGGACGGCGGCATCCTCGCCTACATCGGCAAGCAGCCCGCCTGACCGCATGAAAGGAAACACAGCATGAGAATCGCTTTGATCAACGAGAACTCGCAGGCCGCCAAGAACGGGATGATCGAACGGGCGCTCGCCAAGGTCGCCGGCGCGCACGGCCACGAGGTGTTCAACTACGGCATGTACGCGGCCGACGACGCGGCGCAGCTGACCTACGTGCAGAACGGCATCCTCGCCGCCGCACTGCTCAACACCGGCGCCGCCGACTTCGTGGTGACCGGCTGCGGCACCGGCGAAGGCGCGATGCTCGCGCTCAACAGCTTCCCCGGCGTGATCTGCGGGCACGTCGAGGATCCGCTCGACGCGTACACGTTCGCGCAGATCAACGACGGCAACGCCATCGCCATCCCGTTCGCGCTCAAGAACGGCTGGGGACAGGAGCTCAACCTCGAATACCTCTTCGAGAAACTGTGGTGCGAGGAGCCGGGGACCGGATACCCGAAGGAGCGCGTGGTGCCCGAACAACGCAACAAGCGGATCCTCGACGGGGTGCGCGCCGCGGCGTTCCGTCCGCTCGTCGACATCTACCGCGACCTCGACCCGGAACTGGTCCGGGGCGCGTTCGCGGGGGAGCGGTTCCGCGAATACTTCGAAGCCAACGCCGCGGGCGGCGGGATCAAGGAGTACGTGCTCTCGCTGATCGCATAGCTCCGATTGGGCCGATTGGATGGACGGAGTCCGGATTCCCGGTTTGCGCGGGGTCCGGACTCCGTCGTCGTATGTCGGCATCGCGCTGCGTACGATGCCGCGTTGTTTGCGGCGTGGTTGCCGTGGGTTGTGCAAAGTTGCGCAAAAGGACGTGTAGCATGGAAACATTGGCTGACGGGGCAAGGAGGAACCATGGCTGAAGCGACCATTACCGATGTGGCGAAGGCCGCGGGAGTGGCGGCGTCGACGGTGTCGCGCGCGCTCAACGGCGGCAACGTGAAGGCCGAGACGCGCGAACGGATCGTGAAGCTCGCCCGGCAGATGGGCTACCGCAACGGCCTGGCCGCCCTGGACGCGGCGACCGGCGTAGGCGTGGGTGCGGCAGGGAGCGTCGGGACCGCCGCTGCGGCTGCGGCCGCGGGAGCGTCCGGAGCGGTCTTCGCGCCCGGCGTGGCCACGGGGACCATCGCAGGCAAGGGCAACATCGGCGTGTTCGTCACCGACATCGCCAACTTCTACTTCACCGACATCTTCAAGGGCCTGTTCTCCGTCGCGCAAAACGCCGGATACCGCCTGTTCATGGCCGATCTGGACGTCTCCGGCGACCGGTCGGAGACCATTCGCAGCATCACCGGCGCGTCTGCCGGCCAGCTGTTCGTCTCGCCTCGGCTGAGCGACGCCGAGCTCAAACGCTACTGCGATCCGCGCACCACCGTGTTCACCAACCGGCAGGTCGAAGGCTACTCGTCCGTGTGCATCGACGACCGCTCCGGCATCCTGCAGGCCGTGCGGCATCTCGCCTCGCTCGGTCACCGCACCATCGCGTACGTGGGCGGCGCGGACAGCTCGTGGGCCAATCAGGTGCGCTGCGAGACGTGCGCCGAGGCGGCCAGGTCGTTCGGCATGAACTGCGTGGTCGTCGGCCCGCTCGAACCCTCGTACGCGGGCGGCGTGAACGCGGGCGACGCACTGCTGCTCGAACGCGACGTGACCGGCGTGGTCGCGTTCAACGACCTCGTCGCCACCGGACTGATCGGCCGGCTGATCGAACGCGGCGTGGACATCCCCGGCGAGATGAGCGTGATCGGCGTCGACGACAGCGTGCTCGCGCGCGTCGTGCGGCCGCAGCTGACCAGCGTGGACGTGCGGCAGGAGCGCATGGGCGCGCTTGCGATGCAGATGCTCATCAACAAGCTCGAGGACGCCGCGTGGGGCGGCGCGGACGCGGACGACGGGCCTCGGGTCGAGATGGTGCCCGAGATCCTGGTGACGCGCGAATCGACCGGGGTGCCGCCTGCGTCGCGTGACGATGACGGCCGGACTTCCGACGGTACGGACGCGGCAGGCGGCGACACCGCGGCATGACGCCCCCTTGGCCGGGACCGCGCAAGGTTTGCAAAAATAATGGAAACATTTGCGGGAACAAATGGCAACGATGATGCAAAAGTGGAAATGATTTGCTATATTTGGAGTTGTCAGATGGAAACGTCGTGGAAGACGAATCCGCAGCAGGCCGGTGGTCGATGATGATCCACCAAACGGCCTCAACAAGAAAGGTCCAGCAATGAAGGCGTACAAGAAGATCGTCGCGGCCCTCGCGGCGAGCGCGGCACTGGTTTCCGTGGCGGCATGCGGTTCCGGCACCGGCTCCTCGAGCAAGGCCGACTCCAACAAGATCACCGTCGCATGGTGGGGCAACCAGCAGCGCAACGAACGCCAGGCCAAGGTCAACAAGCTCTTCGAGGCCGCCAACGAGGGCGTCACCGTCGACGGCCAGTTCTCCGAATGGGACGACTACTGGAAGAAGCTGTCCACCAACGCCGCCGGCAACAAGATGCCCGACGTGGTCGCCATGGACTACTCCTACCTGCAGCAGTACATCGACAACGGCCTGCTCGTCGACCTCGACCAGTACATCAAGGACGGCACGATCGACACGTCCGACATCGACGACAACGTCCTGTCCGCAGGCAGGATCGACGGCAAGACCTACGCGCTGAGCCTCGGCAACAGCGCCCCGGCCCTCATCTACAACAAGACGCTCACCGACAAGGCCGGCATCACCGTCCCCGACAACATGACCGTCGACCAGTTCGTCGACATCTCCAAGCAGGTGTACGAGAAGACCGGCGTCAAAACCAACTTCCGCTACTACGAGGCGTCCGAACTGCTCGAATACATCCTGCGCGGCGACGGCAAGCAGCTCTTCGGCGACGGCAAGCTCGGCGCCGGCGAACAGGACGTCGAGGACTACCTGGGCATCTACCAGCAGGGCATCGAGGAAGGCTGGCACGTAGCCCCCGAGATCTTCGCGCAGATCAAGGCCGGCTCCGTCGAACAGGATCCGCTCGTCTACGGCACCGACAACGCCGCCCGCTCGTGGTGCTCGTTCAAGTTCAACTCGCAGCTCAACGCGATGCAGGCCGTGCTCACCGACGGCAGCGAACTGGCCATGACCAACTGGCCGTCCGCCGACGCGAAGAAGGCCGGCTACGTCAAGCCCTCCATGTTCTTCGTGATCACCAAGTCCTCCAAGAACCCGGAGCTCGCGGCCAAGTACATCGACTTCTACACCAACAACGAGGACGCGGTCAAGACCATGCTCACCGACCGCGGCCTGCCGGTCAACGCCAAGATGATGGACGCCATCGAATCCGACCTTGACGAAGGCGACCAGAAGTCCGTCGCCTACCTCAACGACGTGGTCATCCCCAACAGCTCCGCCATCAACCCGCCCGCCCCGGCCGGCGCGACCGAAGTCAACTCCACGCTCCTGCCGAGCATCGAGGAGGAGGTCCTCTACGGCAAGAAGAGCGCGGCCGACGCGGCCAAGGAATTCGTCTCCGAAGCCAACGACGCGCTCGCCAGCGCGAAGTAGACCGGCGGCGGTCTATATATCCATCGCAATCCATCCATCGCGACCCAACCCGACCGGCCGGCAGACCGCGCGACGGGACGACGACACGACAGCGACGTCCGTCCCGCCCGGTCCGCCGGCCCCGTCGGTCCGGACCGGTCAACCGGCCCGAATTCGAATCAAACCATCCCACAGTCTTCCGAAAGGCGAACCATGTCACAAGCAACCGCGACGCTGCCCGACTCGGCGCGCGACGGCAGGGGAGCACGGGCCGCCGGCCTGAGCTTCCGCAAGGAGGGCGCATTGCAGACCCTCCTGCACAAGGAAAGCGTCGCGGGCTACGTGTGCGCGTTCCCGTTCATCTTCGGCTTCCTCATGTTCATGATCGTGCCGATGATCCTGTCCCTCTACTATTCGTTCACCGACTACAGCATCATCGGCGACGCGCGGTTCATCGGGCTCGACAACTACATCGAGATGTTCACGCAGGACGACCTGTTCTGGAAGTCCCTCGGCGTCACCTTCCTGTTCGCGCTCGTCTCCGTGCCGCTCAAGCTCGTCTTCGCGCTCATCGTGGCGCTGCTCCTGCTGCGCAACTCCAAGGCGTCCGGCTTCTACCGCGCCGCCTACTACCTGCCGTCCATCCTCGGCGGATCCGTGGCCATCGCGATCCTGTGGCGGCAGATGTTCGCCACCGACGGCGTGATCAACCAGATGCTCGGCGTGTTCGGCATCGAATCCAGGTTCGCGTGGCTGGGCGACACCCGCACCGCCATCTGGACGCTCATCATCCTCGCGGTCTGGCAGTTCGGCTCCTCCATGCTGATCTTCCTCGCCTCGCTCAAGCAGATCCCCGCCGAACTCTACGAGGCGGCCAGCGTGGACGGCGCGAGCAGGTGGACGCGGTTCTGGAGGATCACCCTGCCGCTGCTGACGCCCACCATCTTCTTCAACCTGGTCATGCAGATGATCAACGGCTTCCTCGCGTTCACGCAGTGCTACATCATCACGCAGGGCAAGCCGCTCAACTCCACCCTGTTCTACATGGTGCACATGTACGACGAGTCCTTCACCAACTACCATGCGGGCTACGGCGCCGCGATGGCCTGGGTCATGCTGGTCCTGGTCGGCGCGGTCACGCTGTTCCTGTTCGCCACCAAGCGCTTCTGGGTATACGACGAGGAGGCCTGAGATGAGCGCAGCAATCACTTCCGGATCCGTGTCCTCCGGTTCCGCAAAGGCCGGCCCCGCCCGCGCGGGAGCCGCCGGCGGGCCGCGCATCAAGCCCGGCCGCATCGTCTACCACGTGCTCGTCTTCGCGTTCGCGCTGGTCATGCTCTATCCGATCGCGTGGATGGTGTTCAGCTCGTTCAAGCCCACCAACACCGTCTTCTCCACCGCCGGCCGGCTCATCCCGACCGAATGGACGCTCGACAACTACGTCAACGGCTTCAAGGGCTTCGAGGAGGGCATCCCGTTCTACCGATACATCGGCAACTCGCTGTTCATCGCCGTGACCGCCACCGTGGGCACCGTGTTCTCGTCGGCCATCGTCGCCTACGCGCTGAGCCGCCTGCACTTCAAGGGCCGCAAGGTGCTGTTCACCGCCATGATGGTCTCCATGATGCTGCCCGCGCAGGTGCTCATGGTCCCGCAGTACCTGTGGTACCAGAAGCTCGGCTGGACCGACTCCTACCTGCCGCTGATCGTGCCCTACTGCTTCGCGATCCAGGGCTTCTTCATCTACCTGATGATGAACTTCATCGAAGGCATCCCGCGCAGCCTCGACGAGGCCGCCCAGATCGACGGCTGCTCCTACTACGGCATCTTCGCCCGCGTGATCTTCCCGCTGCTCACCCCGGCGCTCGTCACCGGCTGCATCTTCTCCTTCATGTGGCGTTGGGACGACTTCCTCGGCGCGCTGCTCTACGTGTCCGACTCTGCCAAGCTGCCCGTGGCGCTCGCGCTCAAGATGTTCGCCGACCCGAGCTCCTCCTCCGACTACGGCGCGATGTTCGCGATGGCGTCCGTGTCGATCCTGCCGAGCGTGCTCATCTTCCTCTTCTTCCAGAAATACCTGGTCGAAGGCGTGAGCACTTCGGGACTGAAGGGCTGAGCCGAACCGCAACGGCGGGCCGGCGACCGAACCATCGGCCGTCGGCCTTCGGTCATATCATCGCCGCAACCCTGCGGACGCATCGCACGGAAAGGACGCGACATGAACCTGTACTCCATGTTCTACGGCAACGGCGGCCGCCGCGAAAGCGACCGCGACGCCCACCCGCACGGGCTGCGGCTGTTCCTCTCCGTCATCAAATGGCATTGGGGCCGGCTCATCGGCCTCAACGTGCTGTTCATCGTCTCCTGTCTGCCGATCGTGACGATCCCGTGCGCGATGACCGCGATGAGCGAAGTGCTCGGCCGGCTCGTCCAACGCCGCGTCTGCTATCCGCTGCACGACTATCGCGTCGCGTTCACCCGCGAATGGAAACGTTCCGGCCTGTGCGGGCTCGCCGTGTTCGCCGTGTTCGCGCTCGCCGTGACGGGAGTCTGGTTCTACATGCGCTCCGGCCAGCCGTTCGGCGTTGTGCTCGCCGGACTGTGCACGGCGGCCGCCGCGCTGTCGGTCATGGCGATGACCTACGTGTTCCCGCTCATCGCGTTCACCGATCTGCCGGTGCGCGACGTGCTCAGGAACGCGGTGCTGCTCACGCAGGTGCGGTTCGGACAGTCGCTGGCCGCGCTGGTCGCGATCGCGGCGGTGTTGATGATCTCGTACGTCGGGCTGCCGTACACCGTGCTGGTGATGCCGCTGTTCGGCTGCTCGCTGATCGGACTGATCGGCGTGTTCTCGGCGTGGGGCGGGATAAGCCGGTACGTGATCGTCGGCAAACGCGGTACGACTGCGGACGCGGATGGTGATGCCGGTGACGGTGCCGGCGATGCTGGTGCCGCCGTGAACGGAACGGCGGGTGTCCGATGAGCGACAAGGTGACGATCTACGACGTGGCGAAGGCGGCCGGAGTCGCCCCGTCCACCGTGTCGCGCACGTTCGCGTCCCCCGGCCGGGTGAGCGCGCAGACCGCGAGGAAGGTGCGCGAGGCCGCGGACAGCATCGGCTACCACGCCGACGCCGTCGACGACGGAGGCTGGCACGGCGGCGGATTCGGCAAGGGGCAGGTGGCCGTGATCGTGCCCGACCTGGACAACCCGTTCTTCGTGGCCATCGCGCGCAGCGTACAGGACGAATGCTCCGCGCGCGGCTTCGGCATGGTCATGTGCGAGTCGCGCGAGATCGTCGCCCGAGAGCGCATCGTCTTCGACGAAGTGCTGCCGTACGTGCGCGGCGTGCTGCTGGTCGCCCCGCGCATGCCCGACGTGATGATCCGCAAATGCGCGCAGATGTGCCCGCTCGTCGTCGTCAACCGTGACGTGCGCGGCGTGCCGAACGTGGTCGTCGACATCGCCGACGCGGTGCGGCAGGCCGTGCGCTGTCTGGCCGCGATGGGGCATCGCCGGCTCACGTATGTGGACGGGCCGGCGACCTCGTGGGTCGGTGGGGTCAAATGGCGCGCGATCGCGGACGAATGCGCGGCCCGCGGCATCGTCGTGCGCCGTTCCCGGCCGTGCGCGCCCACCGCGGACGGCGGCGGCTCGTTCGCCGACGACTATCTTGCGCATCCGACCGGCGCGGTGATCGCCTACAACGACCTGATGGCCGTGGGATTCATCGCGGCTTTGCGCCGGCGCGGCGTCTCCTGTCCGGAGCAGGTTTCGGTGATCGGATTCGACAACGACAAGATCGCCGCACTGGCCGATCCGGGGCTTACGTCGATTCATATGCCCGCGGACGCGCTCGGCTCGGATGCCGCCGCGGTGCTGCTCAGCCGTCTCAGTGGCGGCGATGTGCCGGGCTCGTCCGTGACGGTTCCGGCGCGGCTCGTCATGCGCCGCAGCGTGGGGCGCCCCGCGCACATCATGACTCGCGCCGCCTGATTCGCCCCATCGCAACGGTTGCGACAGCGGGGGCTATTCGGTCGCTTGGGCGACGAGGGCGTCGAGCTGCTGCTTGGCCTTGTGCAGCTGGGCGTAGATCTCGTTGCGCTGGTCGGCGTCCTTGGCGCGCTGATGGTCGCGCACCAGCTTGTCGACGGTGGCTTCGAGCTGGCGGATCTGCGAGCGGCGGGTGATGCGCGCGTCCAGATCGACGCCGTTCGACGATCCAAGGATGATCTGCGCGCAGATCGACTCCCACAGGTCGTCAAGGGAGCCGCCCTCCGGCACCTCATCCGTGTCCAGTATCGCCTCGCCGGCCGGCCTCCATTCGCCGGCGAACACCTGATGCACCGGCGTATGCCCGGCGCGGCCCGGCAGCGCGCGGCGCACGGCCAGCGTGCATTCCTCGCGCGTCGTGCCCTCGAACGGCATGTCGCGCACCACCGCGAACACGATGCCCGACTTGCGCTGCGCGGCGATCAGCTCGATCGCCTCCGTGGGCACGGTGGTGACCTTCGGCGCGAGGTGCAGGCCGATCACCAGAATCTCCGGGATCTTCGCGCCGGCCGCCAGCGTCGTGTTGGTTGGGCGGGTGATCGCGAGCATGGTGATGCCGGTGATGTCGTTCTTCAGCTGTTTGCCGAGTTTTGCGGACATCGCCGCACGGCCGACGAACATCGCCTTCGGCAGGTTGCCCTTCGCTTCGGGAATCGCCGTCGAAGCGGGCAATCCCAAGGTGAGCGCGGATACGGTACCACAGTGCGCGACAGTCATCGTCGGCCTTCCTTTCCGGCCTGTGGCGCGGGCGCCTGTAGCGTGCGCCCGCGCACGGCCGCTGTGTGCGACATCAACGGTTCCTACACTAATGCAGTCACGCCGCGCCCCGCCGACGCCGACCATTATTCGCGCGCCTATTCGCGTGTTACAGGAGAGCCTCGCCGCGGGCGATGTATTCGGCCATTTCGTCGCGGGGGACCATCGAGCCGCCGGTGGCCCAGGCGATGTGCGTGGCGTGCGCCATGCGTCCGTCGGTCAGTCCGAGCCGGCGGCGATAGTCGGCGTCCTTGAGTACGCGCTGTGGGCCGGCGAACGCCGCGGCGGACGATGGCTCGATGTCGTAGCCGGACGCGCGGTCGAGCAGTGCGACCATGCGGAACAGTTCGTCGTCGTCGACGGTGACGAACCCGTCGAGCAGGCGGGCCATGCGCCGCGCGACGAAGCCGGACGCGCGGCCCACCGCCAGCCCGTCGGCCGCGGTGCGGTTGTCGATGCCGAAGTCCTGCACGCTGGCGTCGTTGAACAGGCCGGTATATTCGCCCAGGAACATGCACGGCGAATGCGTCGGTTCGACGAACACGCAGTGCACGGCGTCGCCGAACACGGTTTTGAGCCCGAACGAGACGCCGCCGGGACCACCGCCCACGCCGCACGGCAGGTAGACGAACAGCGGATGATCCATGTCGACCGGGATGTCGAAGGTTTGCAACTGGCCGGCGAGACGGCGTGCGGCCACCGCGTAGCCGAGGAAGAGGGTGGGGGAGTTCTCGTCGTCCACGAAATAGGTCGTCGGATCGTGTTCGGCCTGCTTGCGGCCGGCGGCCACGGCGACCGAATAGTCCGACTCGTATTCGACGACGTTCACGCCGTGGCTGCGAAGCTTGTCTTTCTTCCACTGGCGTGCGTCGGCGGACATGTGCACGGCGGCCTTGAAGCCGAGCGCGGCGGCCATGATGCCGATCGACAGGCCGAGGTTGCCGGTCGAGCCGACGGCGATGGTGTGTCGGGCGAAGAAGGCGCGAGCCTCGGGGGAGGCGAGCGTGCGGTAGTCGTCGCCCGGGTGCAGCAGTCCCGCGGCGAGGGCGAGGTCCTCCGCGTGCTTGAGCACTTCGTAGATGCCGCCGCGCGCCTTGATCGAGCCGCTCACCGGCAGCTCGCTGTCGAGTTTGACCCACAGCTGGCCGGGCAGCTGGTCGGACAGTGGGCGGCCGTACTGCTCGTCGAGCGCGGCCTGCATGTCCGGCACGGCCCTGAGCGGAGATTCGAGGATGCCGGCGGTCGGCTTGGTTTCGGGGAACAGTTCGGCGATGAGCGGCGCGAAGCGTTTGAGCCGGGCGGCCGCGTCGTCGACGTCGGCGACGGTGAGCCCGACGTCCGGCAGGGCCTGTGCGGTGGGGGCGAGCCGATCGTTGAACCATGCGGTCGGCGTGAGGTCGATCAGGTCGCGCAGCTTGGGATAGCGGGCGATCCATTCGGAGACGGTTGCGCCGTGGATGGTGCGGGCGGCAGCGCGGGCGTCGGTAGCGCTGGCGGTGGCAGTGTCGGCGTCGGTGTGAGTGGAGGTGCGCGTGGCGTTCGTGGCGGGGCCGGGCATTCCGGTAGATTCGGTAGCGGATTCGGTGGTCATGCCGTGCATCGTAGCGCCGTGAGGAAAACGCCGGATGAAGTGTTCATGATCTGTTCATGTGCGGCGATGTTCGCACGTGTCGTCCGATCGATACGATGGTGCATAGCGGCATGGGTGCGGCCGTGCGGCCAGTGCGGGAGGACGATCATGGGTGGTGCTCCGGTCGGGAAGACGCCGGATTCCGGAAACGGGGACGATGGACGGGGCCCGTTGGCTTGGATTGCTTGGCTGTTGCGGATGCCCGTGCGTCTGGCTGAGCGGTTTGCGGATCGGTCGGCGGCCCGCGCGGCCGGCGACGGGACAGTCTCGACGAGGACGGCAACCGGTGCGGCTACCGGCGCGACAAGAACGGCCAGTTCGTCGACGACGAGGAGCCGTGCGGTGTCGATCATCGCGGCGATCGTCGCGGCAGCATTGCTGCTGACGGTCGCGTTCGTCGCGGGCCGATCGTCGGGCGACGCGCAGTCGGCACAACGGATCGACGCCGTCTCGCGGCAGCTGAAGGACAGCCAGACGCAGCTCAAGGAGCTCAAGGCCAAGTACGGCGAGGTGCTTGACGATCGCGGGTCGCTGCAGACCAGCAACGACGAACTGAGCGCGAAGAACGACGATCTGACGAAGAAGAACAAGGATCTGACCGCCAAGAACACGGAACTTGAAGCGGCCAACAAGAAACTCAAGGCGGATGCCGCGGCGGCCGGCGGCGGCCTGGCCAAGGCCGGCGGCCTGCTGCTCGCCGTCGAAGGCTATTCCGAACAGCAGGAGTATGGGCCGGATTCGCTCGAACTGCACATGACGGTGCGCAACAACACCGCTGGCACGTTCTCCATGGTCAACATCGGATACGAGCTGCGCGACTCATCCGGCAAAACCGTGGGCACGAAACGGTACGCGTTCAACGAGCTTAATACGTCGGTCGGCCCCGGCCAGTCCATCGACGTCTACGACATCCTGTACAACGTGAGCAACCCCTCCGGTCTGACCGCCGTCCCGCTCGACTGGAACGCCTCCGCCCAAAGCGACAACGGCCCCTACATCAACGGCCGCTACGATTCCAAGGTCAAAACCTACGTGCTGAAGTGACGGCGGAATCGCGCTATCGCGATTTCGCGCTGACGACACGCCGATTGTTGTATGTGCAACTGTTGTAGGTGGGGCGTATTAGGATGCAATGTTGCATATGCAACTGTTGCATATGGGACGATTGATGACGGGAGTGATATGGACCAGCATGTCCTCAGCATCGAGATGCGCTCGCTCAGCAAGGCGGTGGACCGCTATCTGGGTGAAACCATGCCGGAATCGGCCCAGTCGGCCACCGGCGGCAACGCGCACATCATCATCTTCCTCGACCGCAACCGCGACAAGCCGATCTACCAGCACACCATCGAGCAGAAGTTCTGCATCACGCGGTCCACCGCGTCGCGCGTGCTCGCGCTCATGGAGAAGAAAGGGCTGATCGTACGCGAACCCGTGCCGCACGACGCGCGACTGAAGCGCATCGTGCTCACGCCCAAGGCCGACGACATCGTCGCCGATCTCAAGGCGAACGGGGCGCGCACCGAACGGCTTCTGGTCGAAGGGCTCACGCCGCTGGAACAGGAGACGCTACGCCTGTGCATCCAGCGCATGCGGGAGAACATCGCCGAGGCGCAGAGGGAATTCGAGCGGCACGCCGCCCCGCCAAGAACCGGCGAGGAGCGCGGCGCCACGCCGCAGACGGAAGGCAACGACCATACGAAGGAGGAAAGCAAATGAGCGATAACGCAGCCGCGACGGAAGCGGCCATCGAACGGTCGCGCAAGGCCGTCGAACCGGCCCGGCCGAAGCACGTCATCCGCACGCTTGGCGGATCGTTGCGCGAATACAGGAAGGAAAGCCTGCTCGCGCCGCTGTTCGTGTTCATCGAAAGCATTCTGGAGATCCTGATCCCCACGGTCATGGCCGCGCTCATCGACCAGGGCATCAGCGGCGGCAGCATGCCCGCCATCATCAAATTCGGCCTGATCCTGCTGGTCTGCTCGTTCGTCTCGCTGGGCAGCGGCTTCCTCGCCGGACGCTTCTCGGCCGTCGCGGCCGCCGGCTTCGCGAAGAACCTGCGCCGCGACCAGTTCGAGAAGGTGCAGGCGTTCAGCTTCACCAACATCGACCGGTTCTCCACCGGCTCGATCATCACCCGCCTGACCACCGACGTGACCAACCTGCAGAACGCGTACGGCATGATGATCCGCATGGGCGTGCGTGCCCCGATCATGGTCGTGGTCGCGTGGATCTTCTCGTTCCGCATCTCGCCGTCCATCTCGATGGTGTTCCTCGCATGCATCCCGATCCTCGCGATCGGCCTGTGCGGCCTCGCGGTGCTCGTCCACCCGGTGTTCGAGCGCGTGTTCCACACGTACGACGCGCTCAACAACGTCGTCGACGAGAACCTGCAGGGCATCCGCGTCGTCAAGTCCTACAACCGCGAATCGCATGAGATCTCCAAGTTCGACCGCATCTCGCGCCGCATCTTCAAGGACTTCACGCTCGCCGAACGCATCATGAGCTTCAACAGCCCGATCATGATGTTCTGCATCTACGCGTCGATGATCCTCATCGCATGGATGGGCGCGCAGCAGATCGTCGCCTCCGGCAACAACGCCGCGCTGGGCCTGACCACCGGCGACCTGACCGCGCTCGTCACGTACGCGATGCAGATCCTCATGTCGATGATGATGCTGTCGATGATCTTCGTGATGTTCATCATCTCGCAGGCGTCCGCCGAACGCATCTGCCAGGTGTTGCAGGAGGAAAGCACCGTCACCGACCCGGACAGGCCGGTCACGGCCGTCGCCGACGGCTCGATCGAATTCGACCACGTCACGTTCCGCTACTCCGACAGCTCCGAAAAGCCCGTGCTCGACGACATCGATCTCAAGATCCGCTCCGGCATGACCGTCGGCATCGTCGGCGGCACCGGTTCCGCCAAGTCGTCGCTCGTGCAGCTCGTGCCGCGACTGTACGACGTCAGCTCCGGCTCGCTCAAGGTCGGCGGCGTGGACGTGCGCGACTACGACCTCGAAATCCTGCGCGACCAGGTCGCGATGGTGCTGCAGAAGAACGTGCTGTTCTCCGGCACGATCAAGGAGAACCTGCGCTGGGGCAACCCGGAAGCCACCGACGAGGAGATCCGCCATGCCTGCCGGCTTGCGCAGGCCGACGGGTTCATCCAGGAATTCCCCGACAAGTACGACACGTACATCGAACAGGGCGGCACCAACGTCTCCGGCGGCCAGCGCCAGCGCCTGTGCATCGCGCGGGCGCTGCTCAAGAAGCCGAAGATCCTCATCCTCGACGATTCGACCTCGGCCGTCGACACCAAGACCGACAAGCTGATCCGTGCCGCGTTCCACAACGAGATCCCGGACACGACCAAGATCATCATCGCGCAGCGCGTCGCCTCCGTGCAGGAATCCGACATGATCCTCGTCATGGACAACGGCCGCATCATGGCCCGCGGCACGCACGACGAGCTGCTCGAAACCTGCGACGAGTACCGGTCCATCTACGAATCCCAGACCAAGAACACCGCCGAAGGCCAGGCCGCGCTCGACGCGGCCGCGGCGAAGGAGGCCGCGGCGGTGCGGGCCAACGAACAGTCCGCGCAGACGGCACAGTCCGCGCAGTCCGCACAGGAAGGAGAGGTGCGATGAGCGAAGCGAAGCAGAACTTCAAGGATCGCAAGCCGGGCATGGGCAAGCCGGCCCCCGGCACCACCAAGCGCATCTTCGGCTACATTCTGCAATACCGGTGGCGCGTCGTCGCCATCGTGGTGTGCATCCTCATCGGCGCGGCCGCGCAGGCCGGCTCCGCGCTGTTCCTCCAGTCGCTGATCGACACGTACATCCTGCCGCTGGTCGGCGCGGACAACCCCGACTGGGGCCCGCTGCTGCGCGCCATCACGCTCATGGGCTGCCTGTACGTCGCCGGCATCATCTCCAGCTGGCTGTGGCAGTGGCTCATCGTCACCGTCGAACAGGGCACGCTCAAGAAGATCCGCGACGACATGTTCGCCCACCAGCAGTACCTGCCGATCCGCTACTTCGACACCAACGAGCACGGCGACATCATGAGCCGCTACACCAACGACACCGACACGCTGCGCCAGGCCATCAGCCAGTCGTTCCCGCAGATGTTCGCCTCCGCGATCTCCGCGATCGCGGCCATCGTCTCGATGCTGTGGCTGTCCATCCCGCTGACCGTGTTCGTGCTGCTGTTCACCGTGCTGCTGTACTTCATCATCCGCAAGGTCGTCGGCCGCGCCGGACGCTACTTCGTCAAGCAGCAGCAGTGGATCGGCGACGTCAACGCGTTCGTCGAGGAGTCCGTCAACGGCCAGAAGGTCATCAAGGTCTTCAACCACGAGGACGCCACGCAGCGGACCTTCGACGAAAAGAACGAGGAGCTGTTCGAGGCCTCGGCCGAAGCGAACACGTGGGGCAACGTCACCATGCCGATCGTGGGCAACATGGGCTACATGCTCTACATCCTGCTCGCCATCATCGGCGGCGCGATGGCGCTCGGCGGCGTCGGCAACGTCGGACTCTCGGGCTTCGGCACGCTCACGCTCGGCACGCTCATCTCCCTGCTCACCCTCTCGCGCTCGTTCATCAACCCGCTCGGCCAGGTCTCCATGCAGCTCAACATGGTGATGATGGCGCTCGCCGGCGCCTCGCGCATCTTCGCGCTCATGGACGAGCCGGTCGAATCCGACGACGGCACCGTCACGCTCGTCAACGTGGAACTCGCCTCGGACGGCCGCACGATGACCGAAGTGGACCACGAGACCGGCCACTGGGCGTGGAAGCGCGAGGCCGGCGACGACGGCACGCGTTCGCTCAAGGCCGCCGAGAAGCTGCACGGCAAGGCCCGCGAGGTGGCACTCAAGGCCAAGGAACAGGCCGTCACCTCGCCGGACGGACGCCTGACCCTGCTGCAGGGCGACGTGCGCTTCACCAACGTGACCTTCGGCTACAACCCCGACAAGCCGGTGCTGCACGACATCACCTGGTTCGCCAAGCCGGGCCAGAAGATGGCTTTGGTGGGCGCCACCGGCGCCGGCAAGACCACGGTCACGAACCTGATCAACCGGTTCTACGACATCCAGGAAGGCCAGATCCTCTACGACGGCATCGACGTGAAGAACATCCGCAAGCCCGACCTGCGCCGTTCGCTCGGCATCGTGCTGCAGGACGTGAACCTGTTCACCGGCACTGTGATGGACAACATCCGTTATGGCCGGCTCGACGCCACAGACGAGGAATGCATCGAGGCCGCGAAGCTGGTGAACGCCGACGGCTTCATCCGCATGCTGCCGCAGGGCTACCAGACCGTGCTCGAAGGCGACGGTTCCGGCCTGTCGCAGGGCCAGCGCCAGCTGATCTCGATCGCGCGCGCCGCCGTGGCCGACTCGCCGGCTTTGATTCTGGACGAGGCGACCTCGTCGATCGACACCCGCACCGAGGAGGTCGTGCAGGCCGGCATGGACGCGCTGATGAAGGGCCGCACCGTGTTCGTCATCGCGCACCGCCTGTCCACCGTGCGCAACTCCGACGTGATCATGGTGCTCGACCACGGCAACATCATCGAGCGCGGCTCGCACGACGAGCTCATCGCGCTCAAGGGCGAGTATTACCAGCTGTACACGGGTGCGGTGGAACTCGAGTAGGTGGTTTGTTGCGGCGCTGAGCTGTGACAGATATTAAGGATGGGCGCGTGCATCGGCTGATGCGCGCGCCCATCCTTGTATGTGTTGTATATGATTGGTTTTTCGTATAGGAAATAGATACATATAGATATAAGCACATAATAGTAGATATAGAAGGATAGAAGCAGATAGAATGCTATAGTTCAAGATAATGGGCGCCGAATGAGAGGGGGTACAGATGAGCGATATCGCTGCGAAACTACCGTTGCATTCGCTGAATCCGTTTATGCCGGGAGCGGGCAAACAGCCTCCGGAGCTGGTCGGTCGTACCCATGATCTTGAACTCATGGATCGGATGCTCGCGCGCACCAAGCTGGGACTTGTGGATCGCGGAATTATATACAGCGGTCTGCGCGGCATGGGCAAGACGGTGCTGTTGCTCAAATTCAATGCCATGTCCATCGCGCAGGGGATGGCCACCGTGCAGATCGAGGCGAACGGTGACGCCGCTGCGGAATACGACGAGCTGTTCCATGAACTGTCGTTGGCGATCATGCGATTCAGGAAACCCGGTGTGCGGCAAGGACTGGCGGATGCGTTCTCCAGAGTCGAGTCGATCTCATTGGACTTTGTTCTCGGATCGGCGAAGGTCGAGCTCGGGGACAGCGATGCGCGTGACACTGCGCGTGACGATGCGGTGCGGGCTTCCTCGTATCGCTTCGAGCTTCTTGTCGAGAGCCTTGCCGAGGAGCTGAAGAACGCGGGATCAGGCCTGCTGGTGTTCGTGGACGAGTTCCAGGACATGTCCCCGGAGGTGATGACCACGCTGATTACGGTGCAGCACAAGATGGGACAGCGCAACATGCCGTTCTACATCATCGGTGCGGGTCTGCCGAATCTGCCGGGTACCCTGACCAAGGCCCGTTCCTATGCTGAAAGACTGTTCGAATATCGTCGTATCGGGCGACTGGATGATGCCGCGGTCGCGGACGGTTTCCAAAAGCCGGCTCGTGATCTTGGCTATTCCTTTGATGATGCGGCGCTGTCCCGTCTGGTCGGATTGGCGAACGGGTACCCGTATTTCATTCAGGCGTACGGCAAGGCGGCTTGGGATGCCTCCGATTCCAATCCGATCGCCCTTGAGGCGGTGGAGAAGGGGGAACCTGTCGCTCGGGAGGAACTGGATGAGGGACTGTATGTTTCCAGATGGCAGCGTGCGACGCCGTTGGGGCGCGAGTATCTCGCGGCCATGGCCTCTTTTGGCGATTCCTGCTCTTCTGCGCAGGTTGCGGAACGTATGGGCCGTGCGGCTTCCGATCTGTCTGCGATCCGCCTGTCGCTGATTGAACTGGGATTGGTGTACTCGCCCGAACGGGGACGCATCTCCTTCACTGTTCCCGGCATGGACGAGTTCATTCGTCGCGTGACACCGTCCGAGAGCCAGTCCTACGACGGACGCTGATCGGTGCCGACTGAAGCCGGACATGCCCGGCGCAAGACGTATGCTGCATATGGATGTTCGCAATGCGGATGCATGGATGCGATGAGCGAAAGGGACGGTTATGGGCAACGACGCGACGAGGGGCATATTGGACATGCTGGACCGGATTGGCGGCGACGTGGCCGTGGTCGGGTCGATGAACGCGGACTACACGGTCGTGACCGAACGGCTGCCCAGGCCGGGGGAGACCGTGAACGCCGGTCCTCTCACGATCCTGCCCGGCGGCAAATCCGGCAACCAGGCCGCCTCCGCCGCGCGGCTCGGCGCGCACGTGCGGCTGTTCGGCGCGGTCGGCGACGACGCGAACGCCGACTTTCTGCTCGGTGAACTTGGCAAGGCCGGCGTGGACACGACGCACGTCCTCCACGTGCCCGGCCCCAGCGGCACCACCGTCATCACCGTCGACAAGCACGGCGAGAACACGATCGCCTACTCGCCCGGATCCAACGCGCACGTCAGCGTCGACTACATCGAAACGTCACGCGATGCGCTCGCCGAATCCAGCGTGCTCGGCCTGTGTCTCGAAAGCCCGATGGACACGGTCGTCGCGGCCGCGCGCATCGCGCACGACGCCGGAGCGACCGTGCTCGTCAACAACTCGCCGTTCGTGCCGCGGCTGCCGCGCGAACTGGTCGACGCGACCGACATACTGCTCGTCAACGAACACGAGATGACGCAGATGACCGACATCGACGAGCCTGCCGACGGCGACTGGAACGGCTTCGACTGGGAGGATGCGCGCGAACGCATGGTCCGGCTCGGCTTCGACCGGTCGATCGTCACGCTCGGCGGCGACGGATCGGTGATCCTGGACGCGACGGGCGGCGACGGCCCCGGCATCACGCGCATCGCCCCGGTCGCGGTCGATGCGGTAGACACCACCGGCTGCGGCGACGCGTTCATGGGCACCGTGCTCGCGGGTCTCGCCTCTGGATTCGCACTCGCCGACGCGTCCCGGCTCGGCTCGTACGTGGCCGCCTATGCGGCGACCGGGCGCGGCGCGCAGGCTTCGTACGGCACCGCCGCGCAGGTCCGTGCGCGGTTCGAACAATGAACAGAGGTTGAATTCTGGGCGCTGCGATCAGGAAAAGGTCTGCGGCCCGCGGTCGCGGCGATACGCTGGATGAGGATACGTAGCGGTTCGGTTTGATCGATCAATGGCGAAGGAGGCCATGATGAAGAACATCATTCTTGACTTGGACACCGGCATCGACGATACGCTGGCGATCGCGTACGCGCTCGGCAGCCCGGAGGCCAGACTCATCGGCATCACCGGCACCTACGGCAACGTGACCGTCGACCAGGGAGTACGCAACGCGCTCGCCGTCACCGAACTGTTCGGACATCCCGAAGTGCCCGTCTATCGTGGCGTCGACCATCCCGAAGCCAAGGAATCGTTCACGGTAAGCCAGGGATCGGCGTTCATCCACGGCGCGAACGGCATCGGCGACGTCGACATCCCCGATCCGACGCGCGACGCGGAAAGCGAGCCGGCCGTCGACTTCATCATCGACGCGGCCAAGACCTACGGCAAGGAACTCACGTACGTGCCGACCGGCGCGATGACCAACATCGCCGCCGCGCTTCGTCGCGCGCCCGAAATCCGCAACCTGATCGGCGACATCGTGCTCATGGGCGGCGCGCTCACCGTGCCCGGCAACGTGAACGCCTGGACCGAAGCGAACATCTCGCAGGATCCGGAGGCCGCCGACTACCTGTTCCGCTCCGGCGTGCGCACCGAAATGATCGGCCTCGACGTGACCATGCAGACGCTGCTCACGCGCGCCGAAACCGCGCAATGGCGCGAACTCGGCACGCCGTCCGGCCGCTTCCTCGCCGACATGACCGACTACTACATCGCCGCGTACGAGAAGACCGCGCCGGGACTCGGCGGCTGCGGACTGCACGATCCGCTCGCCGTCGCCACGGCGATCGACCCGACGCTCGTCGCCACGCTGCCGATCAACCTCAAGGTCGAGCTCGACGGGCCGACGCGCGGACGCACCATCGGCGACTACGACCGGCTCAACGACCCGTTCAAGACCACGAGCGTCGCGGTCGCGGTCAACAAGTCGCGCTTCCTCGACGACTTCATGCGTCGCGTCACGTCCGTGGCCGCCGCCGGCCGGGACGGGGAGGACGTGCGCGCGCAGGCGTGACGTGGTGTTGCGTTCGTTGCGTTCGTTGCGTTCGCTGCTTTCGTTGTCGCGTAAACGGCGTTATTATCATTAGCTAGTTGTTATTGATAATGACGCCGACGCCACGGGTCGCCGGCATGGCGAAGGAAGTGGACATGGCGACAAGCGGACCGGTGAGGCACACGAGGCAGAAGGACGCCGTGATGCAGCGGCTGCGCGAGTGCGACGATTTCGTCTCCGCGCAGGAGCTGCACCGCAAGCTCGACGACGAAGGTACCAAGATCGGTCTGGCCACCGTCTACCGGCAGCTCAACGCGCTCGTCGACTCGGGCGCGGCCGACACGATCCGCCTCGACGGGCAGCAGCTGTACCGGCTGTGCGGTGAGGATGCGCACCATCATCATCTGGTGTGCCGCAAATGCGGCAAAACCGTGGAGATCGATCCGCCGAGCGAGGCGTGGCTGCGCAAGATCGCCACGAGCCACGGATTCACCGTCGAATCCCACACGCTCGAGGTGTTCGGCCTGTGCCCGGAGTGCCAGAAGGGCTGATCTATGATCCGTTCGTCCGGCGATGATCCGGTCGAGGATGCGGTCAAGGCCCCGCCTCCATCGGGAGACGGGGCCTTGACCGTGTTGTGCTGCCCATGCGTGGCAGGGCAATGGCTGTCCTCCTGCAGCTGTTGAACGTGACTGGCTTGTTTTGCGACACGCCGCACACTCGATAATGATAATGAATCTCATTAGCGGTGTATAGTGGGGTGCGTTCGGAAGGGACGGCCTTGCGGCGCGGCGGACGCGCAGGTGGGCCTGTATCGCAGTTACATAGAGAGGAATCATCATGTTCACATTCACCGATCGCTTTGCCGGAAACGTTGCTCGACGCAACATCAGGCGTGCTGCCGCGTCGGTCGCGGCCGTCGCCGCGCTCATCTCGCTCGCCGCCTGCGGCTCGGCGTCCGCAAACGGTGGCGCGACGGGAAAGTCCGGCGCGGCATCATCGTCCGGCAGGATCGCCGTCGTCGCGTCGATCAACCAGTGGGGATCCGTCGCGGCCGAACTCGGCGGCGACCACGTCGACGTGACCAACATCATGACCAAGACCAACGTCGAAGCGCACGACTACGAGCCGACCAGCCAGGACGTCGCCAGGTTCGGCAAGGCCGCCGTCGCCGTCGTCAACGGCGCCGACTACGATCCGTGGGCATCCAAGGCCGCCGCATCCACCAAGGCGACGCTCGTCGACGCGGCCGACACTGCCGGCATCAAGGAAGGCGACAATCCGCACGTCTGGTTCTCCGCCAAGGTGCGCAACGCCACCGCCGACGCGATCACCGCCGCCTACCAGAAGGCCGACCCGGCCAACAAGGCCGACTACGCCAAGCTCAACGAGGACTGGCATGCCAAGGAGAAGGAGCTCGAGAGCAAGATCGAGGAGACCTCGTCCAAGACCAAAGGCAAGCCGTACTCGGCCACCGAATCCGTCGCATGGTACCTCGCCGACGATCTCGGCATGACCGACGCGACCCCGACCGGCTACGCGCAGGCCTCCGCCAACGAAAGCGAACCGACCCCGGCCGACATCAAGGGCTTCCAGGACGCGCTCAAGGACGGCTCGATCGACATGCTCGTGTTCAACACGCAGGAGGCCAACTCCACCACCGACCAGATCACCGGTGCCGCCAAGAGCGCCAACGTGCCGATCGTCGAACTCACCGAGCAGATGCCCGCGCAGTACGACAACCTGCTCGACTGGATGGACGCGCTCGTCGGCCAGTTCGCCGACGCGGCGTGACGGTACGCGGCGTGACGGGATCCGCCATTGCGCGGCGGAACGTGGTTGAATGGAACCGAAACGCAACCGCCGCGAAAAGGAGGGCCGATGAAGGCCGTATACGCCGCAGGAACCAACGCCGATGATCCGCTGAGCGTGCTGGAGGTGGGGGAGCGGCCCGAACCCGAACCCCGCCCGTACTGGTCGAGCGTGTCCGTCAAGGCCGCCACCGTCAACCATCATGACATTTGGAGTCTCAAGGGCGTCGG
Organism: Bifidobacterium amazonense; assembly: GCF_018555435.2. Classification (GTDB taxonomy): domain Bacteria; phylum Actinomycetota; class Actinomycetes; order Actinomycetales; family Bifidobacteriaceae; genus Bifidobacterium; species Bifidobacterium amazonense. Next base: position 1,147 of record NZ_JAFEJT020000031.1, on the reverse strand, counting down.
CCTCGCCGCCGAACAGACGCCGATGATCCTCGGCACCGACGCGGCCGGCATCCTCGACGAGGACATCCCCGTGCGCAAGGGGCTCAAGGCCGGCAGCGAAGTCGTGCTCTACACGTTCGTCGGCACCGACGGCGCGGGCGTCATGCCGGGCGAGCGCCGCACCATCCTGTCAGAGAAATACCCGGGCACCATGGCCGAGCGCACGCAGGTGCCGAGTGCGAACGTGTTCGCCAAACCCGCCAACCTGTGCCTCGACGAGGCCGCCGCGCTCGGCACCAGCTGGCTGACCGCGTACTCGCTCGTCTTCACGTCAGCGAACGTGAAACCCGGCGATACGATCCTCGTGCAGGGAGCCGGCGGCGGCGTGTCCACCGCGGCCATCCAGCTCGCGCACGCGGCCGGACTCGAGGTGTTCGTCACCTCACGAGACGAGGCCAAACGGGCCAAAGCGCTGGAAATCGGCGCCGACGCCGCATTCGAGCCGGGCGCGCGACTGCCGCGCAAGGTCGACGCGGTCATCGAATCGGTCGGCGCGGCCACATGGAGCCACTCGGTCAAATCCGTGCGCCCCGGCGGCACGATCGCGATCTGCGGCGCGACCACCGGCGACCAGCCCGGCGCCGAACTCACACGCATCTTCTTCCAGGACATCCGCGTGCAGGGCAATACGATGGGCTCGCGCGACGATTTCGCGCGCCTGCTGCGCTTCGTCGAACACGCCGACCTGCATCCGGTGATCGACTCGACGTACGCGCTCGCCGACGCGCCGGCCGCGTTCGCCAAGGTGATCGACGGCGACGTGTTCGGCAAGGTCGTGCTGCGCGTGTGAACGAGTTGCCGGGGCGGAGCGTTTTGCGCTCCGTCATTTCTGACGGGGTGCCGTCGTCTTGAATGAGGACGGCCATGTCCTGAGTGGGGCACGTACCGGTATCCAGGGCGAAGGTCTGCCGTCATCTCGAACGGAGCGTTTTTCCTGTCGTCCCAAGCAGGGTGTCCCCTTGTCATTTCAAGCAGGGTGCCCCCTATCCCATCTCGGGTAGGGCATTCCCCCTTGTCATCCCGGGCGGCGCACACCCCTCCCCGCCACCGCAAACGGAACGCGGCGGCGTCGTCGCCGGGCATCTGTACGTCGAACCGGTAGAAGAAG
>NZ_JAFEJT020000030.1 GCF_018555435.2 Bifidobacterium amazonense | reverse complement strand
GAATCAGCCTCTCGATCGTCAAACCGCCGCTGTCACTGGCGGGTCGGATCCTTCTGCAGGGTGAGGAACACCAGCGCCACGACCAGCAGGATCGCGATCGAGAGGACGCCGAGCGACGCGTTGCCGGTCAGCGACGTGGTGGTCGCCACGAGGAACGTGCCGAGGATCGAGGCGGTCTTGCCGAAGATGTCGTACAGGCCGTAATACTCGTTGGCGTGCTCCTTGGGGATGATCTTGCCGTAGTACGAGCGCGACAGCGCCTGGATGCCGCCCTGGAACATGCCGACCAGAATCGCGAGGATCCAGAACTGCACGGCCGAGCGCAGGAAGAACGCGGCGAAGAACACGATGCACATGTACGCCACGACCGCGGCCATGATCATCGGCTTGCAGCCGAACCGGCCGGCCAGACGCCCGTACAGGATCGCGCACGGGAACGCGACGAACTGCGTCACCAGGAGCGCCACGACCAGCTGCGTCGAATCGATGCCGAGCTGCGTGCCGTACGACGTGCTCATCGAGATCACCGTGTTCACCGCGTCGATGTAGAAGAAGAACGCGATCATGAACATCCACAACGGCTTGTTCTTCACGAGCTTGCGCAGCGTGCCGGCCAGTTCCGTGAACGTGCCGTGGATCGCCTCGTGCGCGTGCTCGCGGGTCGCGCGGTAGTGCACCTGCGTGTAGCTGGTCAGCAGCGGGATCGTGAACGCCACCCACCACACGGCCGTGATCACGAACGAGGCGCGCGTGCAGGCGACCGTCGACCAGTCGAACAGCGCCGGGCCGCCGAAGATCAGCGCGATGCACAGGATGAACGGCACGGTCGAACCGACATAGCCCCAGCCGTAGCCGTGCGAGGAGACCTTGTCCATACGATCGTTGTCGGTCGTGTCGATGAGCATCGAATCGTAGAACGTGAGCGAACCGTTCAGGCCGATCGTCGCGAGCACGTACACGATCAGGAACGGCAGCCAGGTCAGCGGCAGCGCCATCGCGCAGCACATGACCACGCCCGTGCCGAAGAAGCCGAGGAAGAACTTGATCTTCATGCCCTGCACGTCGGCGATCGAGCCGAGCAGCGGCATGAGCAGCGCGATGACCAGCGATGCGATCGTCTGCGCGTAGCCCCACGCGGAGACGATGTTGCCGTCCGCCGGCATCAGCGACTTCGCGTAGATCGGGATCACCGCGGTCGACAGCAGCACGAACGCCGAATTGCCGACGTCGTAGACGATCCACTTCTTCTCGCGCGGCGTGAGCTTCGCCCCGGCCGGCGCGACGGGTTCGGATGCGGAAACAGGACTGGACATAACGACTCCTGACCAAGAAAACAACTATCAGCCATCGTACGGGTCGGCCGGCTGGACGGGCAAGACCCCGGGTGAACAGCGTATGAATTCTGACGGGCGATTCGTCCCCGCGGACCTTTAGTTTGGGGAAGGAATGGACGTTCAAGGAGAGACCGATATGCAGCAGCAGAAGAACACGGGAGCCGCGCCCGGAAGCGCGGCCGGCGGCGACATCGCGGCGCCCGCCGGGCTGGACCACCCGCAGCCGCTCAACACGCCGGAGGAGCTGCGCGCCATCCGCCAGGCCATGCGCGAAGGCAAGAACCCGCTCATCGCCACCGACGTGCCGCGCTGGGAGGACCAGGTCGGCGTGGACCGGATCATCAACCGCCGCGTCGTCGAACTCGAGCCGCTGCCCACGCCCGCGCAGGTGCTCGCCGAACTGCCGCTCGACGCGGCCGCGCAGGAGATCGTCGCCTACTCGCGCGACGAGATCCGCGCCTGCCTGTACGGGCAGGACGACCGGCTGCTCGTCATCGTCGGCCCGTGCTCCGTGCACGATCCGGCCGCCGCGCTCGACTACGCGCACCGGCTCGCACGCGTGATGAAGGAGGTCGAGGGCGAGCTGCTCATCGTCATGCGCGTGTATTTCGAGAAGCCGCGCACGACCGTCGGCTGGAAGGGGCTCATCAACGACCCGGACATCGACGGCACGCACAACATCAAGAAGGGCCTGCTGCTCGCCCGCAAGACGCTGCTCGGCGTGCTGGGGGAGGGGCTGGCCGCCGCGACCGAATTCCTCGAGCCGACCAGCCCGCAGTTCATCGCGGACGCGGTCAGCTGGGGCGCGATCGGCGCGCGCAACACCGAATCGCAGGTGCACCGGCAGCTCGCATCCGGCATGTCCATGCCGATCGGCTTCAAGAACGCGACCGACGGGTCCGTCAAGGCCGCGGTCAACGGCTGCTTCGCGTCCGCGCAGCAGCACACGTTTTTCGGCATCGACCACATGGGCCGCGCGTGCGCTGTCGAGACGCTCGGCAACCCGGACTGCCACGTCGTGCTGCGCGGCTCGATCCACGGGCCGAACTACGACGCGGAGTCGGTGCGGCATGCGATGGAGGACATCCGTGCGATGATGCCGGCCGATTCGGCCGCCGCGCACGGACTGATCGTCGACTGTTCGCACGGCAACTCCGGCAAGGACGAGCACCGGCAGGCCGAAGTCGTGCGCGACATCGCGCGGCGCATCGCCGACGGCGAGACCGGCATCACCGGCGTGATGATGGAAAGCTTCATCGAAGGCGGCAACCAGCCCGCCGCGCCGCTCGACCAGCTCGTCTACGGCAAGTCGATCACCGACAAGTGCATCAGCTGGCCGGAGACCGAACGGCTGCTGCACGAGCTCGCGGACGCCGTTTCGGCCCGCCGCTGGAAGTGACCGACAGAGAACGGACAGAAAGGAACCGAACCATGACCACCATCGCCATCATCGGCGCGCTGGACGAGGAAGTCGCGCACATCGCAGGCGCGCTCGACGACGTCGAGCACGACGTCGCCGCCAGCCTCGACGTCTCGCGCGGCACCATCGCCGCCAACGACGGCGCGACCGTCAACGTCGCCGCGACCGTCGGCGGCATGGGCCTCGTCAACGCGGCCGCCACCGCGCAGCGGCTCATCGACATGTACCGGCCCGACGCGATCATCTTCTCCGGCATCGCCGGAAACCTCAACACGCACCTGCACATCAACGACGTGGTGCTCGGCGGCACGCTGCGCTACCTCGACACCGACATGCGCCTCGTCGGCCAGTGGACGCCCGGCAAGGCCGACGCGCCCGTCGAGGAGTTCCACTCCGACGACCGGCTGCTCGCGCTCGCCGACGCGGCCCTGAGCGACATGGGCATCACGCACATCACCGGCATCATCGCCTCCGGCAACTACTTCGTGGACGACCCGAAGAAGGTCGAGCAGGTGATCCGCGACACCGGCGCGGACGCGGTCGAGATGGAAGGCGCGGCCGTGGCCCACGTGGCGGCCCGCAACGGCGTGCCGGCGCTCGTGATCCGCGCGCTGAGCGACAACGCGGACACCGACTACGAGGTGTTCAAGGAGTTCGACATCTCCGAATACGCCGACACCGCGGCGCGGCTCGCGGTGAACATCGTCAAGCGCCTGTAGCCGCATGCCGGGCCGGGCCATGAACGTGAACAAACGCTGAACTTACGTAACGGCGGGGTGTGGCTACGCGCATGGGCCGTTACGCTGGAAACGCAAGTCGTTCGAAAGGTGTCTCATGGCGTGGTGGCAGATCATGCTGATCGTGGTCGTGGTGGCGTGCGCATGCGCGGTGGCAGTCGCCGCGGCGTACTCGTACGGCCGGCAGATCGGCGAAACGCGGGTCGACGAGATCCTGCGCGACCGGACCCGGCAGTCGCTGTTCGGCCGCAACGTACCCGTGCGCGAATCCGAGCGCGCGCTGATCGAGGTCATGCCGGAGGCGATGATCGCATGCGGTCCGGGCGGCCGCGTCCGGTACGTGAGCCCGCTCGCCGCGACGCTCGGTCTCGTCGAGCACGGCAACCTGTCGTCCAATGAGATCGGCGACATCCTCGCGCTCGTCGTGGGCGACGGCCGCGTGCGCGAACGTGAGGTGCACGTGCCGCTCGACCGCGCGCATACGGCCGGCGAGCCCAACGGACGCGGCGTTCAGCCCGGGCAGGACGTGCCGGGCGACACGCGCTGCCTGCGCGTGCGCATCGGCCGCGTCACCGGGGATCTGTACGCGATCTTCCTGACCGACATCAGCGAGCAGCGTCGGTTCGAGACGATGCGCCGCGATTTCGTCACGAACGTGTCGCACGAACTGAAGACGCCGGCCGGCGCGATCTCGCTGCTCGCCGAGACGATCGGCGACGCGTCCGACGATCCGGACGCCGTGCGGTACTTCGCCGGCCGCGTCGCGAAGGAATCGAACCGGCTGACCGAACTCGTGCACCGGCTCATCGACCTGCAGAAGGCGCAGTCGATGGAGGGCGTGATGGACATGCACCCCGTGTCCGTGATGGGCGTGGTGCGCGGTGCGATCGGCGAGAACCAGGTGCAGGCCGACGCCAAGCACATCGACATCCGGCTGACGCTCAACGGCGAGATGGAGCCGGTCGACGCGGCCGACGACGCGCGCGACGGGCGCGACGAGACCGTGATGGGAGACGCGGAGTCGTTGAAGACCGCGGTCAAGAACCTTGTCGAAAACGCGATCCACTATTCCCCCGAGCATACGGTCGTGGCCGTGGGCGTGGGCCGCAAGGACGGTAAGGTCACGATCCGCGTGGTCGATCAGGGCATCGGCATTCCGGCCGAGTCGCTGGGGCGCGTGTTCGAACGGTTCTACCGGGTCGATCCGGCGCGCTCGCGCGAGACCGGCGGCTCCGGACTGGGCTTGGCGATCACCAAGCACTGCGTGCAGGAGTGCGGCGGCACGATCTCCGTATGGTCGCGCGAGGGGGAGGGCTCGACGTTCACGATCGAGCTGCCGGCCGCGGACGACGTGCGCGGGTCCGGCGGCGACGGGTCGGATGACGTGAGTGGGCCGGCCGACGAGCCGGCTGATGGAACGGTCGACGGAGCGGCCGGCGGGACGGCCGGTTCGCGCGACGGCGAGGCGTGAGTCCGACTACGTTGATCTAGTGCCGACGATTAGGTACGTAGTTTAGGAAGTTCGTCATATGCGGTTCACCAAGCGGCTACGATAAGGCGCAGGAATCGGTGGCCGCCGGGCCGTCGGCCGATGCGGCAACGCATTCGGGAAGACAACGGACAAGAGAAACGGGAAACGAGCAGACATGACACGCATTCTCATCGTGGAAGACGAGGAATCATACCGGGCGCCGCTGGTCTACCAGCTCACGCGTGAGGGCTACGACGTCTCCTACGCCGCAACCGGCGAGGAAGGGCTCGAACTGTTCACGCAGGGCGGCTTCGACCTGGTGCTGCTCGACCTCATGCTCCCCGGCCTCGATGGCACCGCACTGTGCCGGCGCATCCGCGAGCAGAGCCGCGTGCCGATCATCATGCTCACGGCGAAAAGCGCGGAGATCGACAAGGTCGTCGGTCTGGAGATCGGCGCCGACGACTACGTGACCAAGCCGTACTCGTTCCGCGAGCTGCTCGCGCGCATCCGCGCCGTGCTGCGACGCAACCAGATGGTCGCCGAGGTCGCCGAAGGCGTGGACGGCGACGTGCCGCTCACCTGCGGCGACATCGTGATGCGCATCGGCCAGCATCAGGTGACCGTGCGCGGACAGAACGTGATCTTCCCGCTCAAGGAATTCGAACTGCTCGAATACCTCATGCAGAACAAGGGCCGCGTGATGACGCGCCACCAGCTCATCGACCGCGTGTGGGGATCGGATTACGTCGGCGACACGAAGACGCTCGACGTGCACGTCAAGCGCGTGCGTTCGAAGATCGAGGTCGATCCGGCGCACCCGAAGTACCTGACGACCGTGCGCGGGCTGGGATACAAGATCGATAGTCCAACGGAGTGACGAGCGTTGCTCGTCACGCTGTGCTTGGCGCGTGCGCTGGTGCGCGCGGCTACGAACAGTTCACAGGACTGTTCGTCCAACGGAGTGACGAGCGTTGCTCGTCACGCGGTGTCCGGCGCGTGCGCTGGTGCGCACGGCTACGAACGGTCCACTGGACCGTTCGTCCACGGAGTGACGAGCGTTGCCCGCCACGCGGGGACTACGCCCCGGCTGCGCAAAACGACGTAGCCGGGGCGTAGTCGGATTGATTGGCAACTGTTCATCTTGCGTTCACCGATTTTGGCGGACAGGATGCCGGATGTCTTTTAGTCTTGAAATGTCAAAAAGATTGATTGACAGAATAGAGAGAAACAGACATGCGTAAGAATGTGCTTTTCCGCTCCATCGCGGCCGTTTCCGGCATTGCGATGCTGGCTTCGCTCGCTGCTTGCGGTGACAACACCACCGCCTCCACTTCCGGCAGCAACGGCTCTTCCTCTTCTTCCGACACCACCTCGTCTTCCACCCCGATCTCCGGCAACTTCAACGGCGCCGGCGCCTCCTCGCAGCAGGCCGCCGTCGAGGCCTGGGTCGCCGGCTTCCAGGGCACCAACCCGGACGCCAAGATCGCGTACGATCCGTCCGGCTCCGGCGCTGGCGTCAAGACCTTCCTGACCGGCGCCACCGCGTGGGCCGGCTCCGACAAGGCCCTCGCCGACGACGAAGTGGACCAGTCCGCGTCCGTGTGCGCCAACAACACCACCGCGTTCGACATCCCGGTCTACATCTCCCCGATCGCCGTGGTCTTCAACCTCAAGGGCGTCTCCGATTCCGGCAAGCACATCAACATGGACGCCGAGACCATCGCCAAGATCTTCGACGGCAAGATCACCAAGTGGAACGACAAGGCCATCGCCGACCAGAACCCGGATCTGACGCTTCCGGACACCGCGATCACCGTGGTCCACCGCTCCGACAAGTCCGGCACCACGCAGAACTTCGTGAGCTACTTCAAGGATCAGGCCCCCGACGCCTGGACCTACGACCTGTCCGAGAACTGGCCGAACTCCGTCGGCCAGGGCGCCAAGGGCACCTCGGGCGTCGTCTCCACCGTGAAGCAGGCCGACGGCACCATCGGCTACGCCGACTTCTCCGCGGCCGGCGACCTCGGCACCGTGGCCGTCAAGGTCGGCGACAAGTACAGCGAGATCTCCGCCGACGGCGCGACCAAGGTCATCGACGACTCCGAGCTCGACTCGTCCGTCAAGGGCGACAACCGCGTGGTCGTCAAGATCAACCACGCCACCTCCACTGAGGGCGCCTACCCGATCGTGCTGGTCTCCTACATGATCGCCTGCCCGGAGTACAAGGACACCAAGACCGCCGAGTTCACCAAGGCCTGGCTGACCTACGTCACCAGCTCCGATGGCCAGCAGACCGCTTCCCAGGCCGCCGGCTCCGCCCCGCTGCCTGACTCCATCGCTCAGAAGGACGCCGCCTCCATCGAGGCCATCAAGACTAAGTGAGCCTAAGGATTCCGCAGGGAACCGTTGACTGAAATGCTTCAGGCCGCAGACACCGAGTGTGGCTGCGGCCTGAAGTGGTCGGTCAGGTTTCCGTGAAATCCAAGCTCGTGCAGTCTTCCTTCGCAACCCGTTAAGGAGAACCTGTGAGTTCGCAAGAAAAAGCGGCCATGATGCCCGCCGCCAGCGGCAAGACCGCGGACAAGGTGTTCCGCGTCATCGCCTATGCGTGCGGCATCCTGATCCTCGTGGTCCTCGCCGCCGTCTTCCTCTTCCTGCTGTTCCGCGCATGGCCGCTCATCGGCGGCGACCAGACCGCCAACAGCCAGACGATTTCCGACTTCACCGGCGGCAAGGCGTCCAGCTTCTGGGGCTACGTCGGCCCGCTGCTGTTCGGTACCGTGCTCGTCTCCGCGCTCGCCCTGCTGATCTCGTTTTTCGTCTCGCTCGGCATCGCGCTGTTCATCTCGCACTACGCGCCCAAGCAGCTCGCCACCGCGCTGAGCTATGTGGTCGACCTGCTCGCCGCCATCCCGTCCGTTATCTACGGTCTGTGGGGCGGCCTGATCCTGGTTCCCGCCATCTACCCGTTCTGGAACTGGGTGGCGACCTACCTCGGCTGGATCCCGCTGTTCGCCGGCCCCGCCGCCAGCCCGTCGCGCACCGTCGCGACCGTGGCCGTCGTGCTCTCCGTCATGATCCTGCCGATCATCACCTCCCTGTCCCGCGACATCTTCCTGCAGGCCCCCCGCCTGCAGCAGGAGGCCGCCCTCGCGCTCGGCGCGACCAAGTGGGAGATGATCAAGCTCGCCGTCCTGCCGTTCGGCAAGTCCGGCGTCGTCTCCGCCTCCATGCTCGGCCTCGGCCGTGCACTCGGCGAGACCATGGCCGTCTTGATGATCCTGTCCCCGGGCCTGACCTACTCGTTCAAGCTGCTGCAGGCCTCGCAGAACCAGACGATCGCCGCGAACATCGCCGCTCAGTACCCGGAAGCCAACGACCTCGGCGTGTCGGTCCTGATCGGCACCGGTCTGGTGCTGTTCCTCATCACGTTCGTGGTGAACTACGTGGCCCGCAAGATCACTGAAAAGAAGGTGGCATGATGGCTGATCTCACCCAGGATCCCAAGGCCTCCCTCGAAGGCGCCCCCGTCATCGACTTCGACAAGTTCAAGCCGTCCCGCTCGCTGATCGCCTCGCGCAAGCGCAAGGACCTGATCATGACCGTGCTCATCGCGCTCGCGTTCGTCGTCGCCTGCATCCCGCTGATCTCCGTGCTCCTGACGACGCTCATCAACGGCATCAAGCGCCTCAACCTGAACTTCCTGAGCTACAACATGACCGGCGTCGTCGGCGGCAACCCGACCCCGTCCGGCGGCTACGGCGGCGTGCTCCACGCGATCATCGGCACGCTCGAGATCACGTTCGGCTCGATGGTCATCTCCATCCCGATCGGCCTCATGTGCGCCGTGTACCTCGTCGAATACGCGCACGGCGGCAAGCTCGCGCAGACCATCACGTTGCTCGTCGACGTGATGAGCGGCATCCCGTCCATCGTCGCCGGCCTGTTCGCGTTCTCGATGTTCACGATCATCCTCGGCCCCGGCTCGGTCAACGGCTTCGCCGGCTCCGTCGCACTGTCGCTGCTCATGCTGCCGACCGTCGTCAAGTCCAGCGAGGAAATGCTCAAGATCGTCCCCGGCGATCTGCGCGAGGCTTCGTACGCACTCGGCGTGACCAAGCAGCGCACGATCACCAAGATCGTGCTGCGCACCGCCCTGCCGGGCATCGTCTCCGGCTGCATCCTCGCCATCGCGCGAGTCATCGGCGAAACCGCTCCGCTGCTCATGACCGCCGGCTACATCGCCTCCACGAACGTCAACCTGTTCGACGGCAAGATGACCACGCTGCCGGTGTACGTCTATCAGGAATACTCCAAGCTGAGCGCCAACTGCCCGGCCAACGCGACCGCGGCCTGCGTGCCGACCATCCCGATGGAGCGCTCCTGGGCCGCCGCCCTCGTGCTGATCCTGATCGTCCTCATCCTCAACGGCATCGGCCGCCTCGTGGCGAAGGTCTTCGCCGTGAAGGCCGAACGCTGAGTGCTGCTCCCGATACTTACGCAAAGCAAGAAATAAGGAAATTCACATGGGACAACGCATTGATGTCAACCATCTGAACATCTACTACGGCAACTTCCTCGCCGTGGAAGACGTGAACATCCACATCGAACCCAACAAGGTGACCGCGTTCATCGGACCGTCCGGCTGCGGCAAGTCGACCGTGCTGCGCACCCTCGACCGCATGCACGAGATCATCCCCGGCGCCCACGTCAAGGGCGAGGTGCTGCTCGAAGGCAAGAACCTGTACGACAAGGACGTGGACCCGGTCTCCGTGCGCCGCGACGTCGGCATGGTGTTCCAGCGCCCGAACCCGTTCCCGACCATGTCGATCCGCGAGAACGTGCTGGCCGGCGTGCGCCTGAACAACCGCAGGATCTCCAAGTCCGACGCTGACGATCTCGTCGAGTGGGCGCTGCGCGGCGCCAACCTCTGGAACGAGGTCAAGGACCGTCTCGACAACCCGGGCATCGGCCTGTCCGGCGGTCAGCAGCAGCGTCTGTGCATCGCGCGCGCCGTCGCCGTGCACCCGCAGGTCCTCCTCATGGACGAGCCCTGCTCCGCTCTGGACCCGATCTCGACTTTGGCGGTTGAGGACCTGATCCAGGAGCTCAAGGGCGACTACACGATCGTGATCGTGACCCATAACATGCAGCAGGCCGCGCGTATCGCCGACTACACCGCGTTCTTCAACCTGAAGGCCGTGGGCCAGCCGGGCCACCTCGAGTACTTCGCGGACACCACCACCATGTTCAACAACCCGCAGAACGAAGAGGCCGAGCGCTACGTCTCCGGCCGCTTCGGCTGATCGCGCGACGGGTTGTGCCGTCCCGCGCGGCGTTTTCTCTCCGCCGCGCTTGTTCAGGAAGCCCTGTGCCCTTGTGGTGCAGGGCTTCCTGCGTTTATGTGCGGGTACGTTGGATTGGGGTGCATCTCTTCTCCCACGTTCTGTCCAGTCACGGGATGGCATTTTGGCTTGTTTTGCCATCCCGTGACCTCGCGGGGAGTCTCGCGATGGCATGTAACCGATTACATGCCATCGCGTGCGCCCTGTGACGTGTGTTACGAGGTCACGTGATGGAATATCGGGCGTATTTTCCATCGCGTGACCGACCAGTTAGTCACGCGATGGAAACATCGCGCATATTGCCATCCCGTGACCTTGGTATGCACGATTCAACGCGAGTTTGATGCCGTTTCGACGTCACGACTCACATAAGCCGCGGTCACGCGATGGAAAAATGCGTTGATTTTCCATCGCGTGACCGCGGGATAGCGGTCGACGCCGACGCTTCGTTGCGTTCGCGGTGCTGCGCTCACAGTGTCGAGGTTGCGGTGCCGGAGTTGCGGTGTCGCGCATGACCATACCTACTATGCCTGTCATGCAGTACCCGTCGTCAGCAGTCGCGAATGCGGGATCCTCGATTCCAAAGGCATCGCTTTCGGGCGAAACTCAAATTGGGCGCCTCGCGACAGCAGGTACCGGGCCACTAGGAATGCGAATTCCGCTTGCCGGGCCTCGTCCCGCAGATTATCGGCGGTGATGACGACCACGATCCAGCCGTGGCTACGCAAGCGTTCACGTTTCTCTTGGTCGCGGCGCCATTGCGTCTTGTCCGTTCGATGATGGTCTCCGTCGTATTCCACGGCGACCTTGAACTCCGGCCATGCCATATCCAAGGTCATTGGCTTGCCTGATGCGAACGTCTCGCCGGGTACGGCGTAGTTCGTCTCGGGACGTGGAACGCCGTGCCGGGTCGCTGCAAGCCGACCGATCGTCTCCATCGGGGAGGCGACGTTTTCACAAATATGCGTCAAGGCGAGCAGACATGTGGTACGTCCAGCGAATCCGCGGGTCCGGTTGATCAACGAGACCAGCGACTGGTACGTATCTCGCGGATCGTGTGATCTTGCCACGAGAACGGCGTCACCGACCTTGATGGCATCTTCGAGCGATACATGTTTGGCGAGCTGAGCCCACGCATGAAACGGATGCAGCGCACGGACGGATGACGTGATGGTTCGGCTTGACCGCTGCTCGTCTGCGATCGGTTTCCAGAGATGGGATCGCAGCGTTCCGTCGGAGGTGTCGATGCGCCTTGCCGCCGTACTGGCAACGCTGTGCAGAGCCGTCATGTCCAGACTGCATCGATCGGGCAGGACGATGCCTTGTAGCTCCAAGGCGGTGGTCATGCCGAACAAGATCGGTTTGCCGAGTTGTGTGGTGATGTTCGCGCATCGTTGCGTGACGTCGGCCGCTCGATCGGCGAGCGACTGTTGCAGTGTGATGTTCTGTTCCATGGGCCAACCGTAGCGTGTTTTCGTGTGCCGCGCTGATGTCGTCGTGAAAATTGTGGATATGTGGATAACTTTCGACGATCGTGCGGCAAAACAATGATCTGCGGCGACGGGCGGCAGTGACGTATTGTCGACATGTTCGTCGCGGCATGGCGGGACATCGTTACGGTCGCGCCCAGTATGCGATACGTGCGTGGCGCGTGTTCACGAAACCTCCATGACTTGCGACGGTGCTATGGTGAGGCGCGTTCGATATACGAACGCAGGGCGAGTCGCGATTCTCGCCGGGACTGATCGATAGGCGGCCGATGATCCCGCGCATACGCGCGTTTGCACGGGAGAACCGCCGCGTCGCGCGCCAGCCCCTAACAACCCACGAAAAGGAAGCAGAGATATATGGAGAAGTTCTTCCATTTGAAGGAGAACGGCACCACCGTGTCCACCGAGGTCATGGCCGGTCTGACCACGTTCTTCGCGATGAGCTACATCATCGTCGTCAACCCGCAGATCCTGAGCCAGACGGGCATGCCGTGGGGCGGCGTGTTCCTCGCCACGATCATCGCGGCCATCATCGGCACGCTCGTCATGGGCCTGTTCGCCAACGTGCCGTACGCGCAGGCCGCCGGCATGGGCCTGAACGCGTTCTTCACCTACACCGTCTGCTTCGGCCTCGGCTTCACCTGGCAGGAGACGCTGTGCATGGTGTTCCTGTGCGGCCTGATCAACATCATCATCACCGTCACCAAGATCCGCAAGATGATCATCAAGGCGATCCCGGAGACGCTGCAGCACGCGATCGGCGGCGGCATCGGCCTGTTCGTCGCGTACGTCGGCATGCTCAACGTCGGCCTGATCAGCTTCACCCCGAAGGACACCAAGGCCGCCGGCAAGGGTCTCGCCACCGCCGCCACCCCGGGCCTCGCCACGCTCAACACCCCCGTGCTGTGGGTCTTCCTCATCGGCCTGCTGCTCGCCATCGTCTTCACCGTGCTCAAGGTCAAGGGCGGCATGCTGCTGGCCATCGCGATCACCACGGTCGTCGGCATCCCGTTCGGCGTGACCAACTTCGGCCAGTCCGTCTCCATCGGCGACACGTTCTCCCAGCTGCCGGCCACCTTCGGCGTGATCTTCACCGGCGCCGGCTTCCCCGCGCTGTTCTCCGACGTGGCCCGCCTGCCGCTCGTGATCGTCACGATCTTCGCGTTCTCCATGTCCGACACGTTCGACACGATCGGCACGTTCATCGGCACCGGTCGCCGCACCGGCATCTTCTCGGCCGACGACGAGGCCGCTCTCGAGAACGGCTCCGGCTTCTCCTCGAAGATGGACAAGGCCCTGTTCGCGGACTCCATCGCCACCTCGATCGGCGCGATCTGCGGCACCTCGAACACCACCACGTACGTCGAGTCCTCCGCCGGCATCGCGGCGGGCGGCCGCACCGGCCTGACCTCCGTGGTCGTCGCGATCTGCTTCGCGCTGTCCGCGTTCCTGTCCCCGATCATCTCCGCCGTGCCGTCCGCCGCGACCGCCGGCGTGCTCGTGATCGTCGGCTGCATGATGGCCGCCTCCCTCAAGGAGATCGACTGGAACGACATCACCGAGGCGATCCCGGCGTTCTTCGCGGCCGTGTTCATGGCGTTCTCGTACTCGATCTCGTACGGCATCGCCGGCGGCTTCATCATGTACTGCATCGTGATGACCTGCAAGAAGAAGGCGAACAAGGTGCACCCGGTGATCTGGGTCGTCGCGATCCTGTTCGTGCTCGACTTCATCCTGAACGCGGTGCTGTGATCAACTGATTACGTCATAGTTGCGTTTGGAAGTCCCCGCCGGCCTGTCGCCGGCGGGGACTTCCGTATCCGCGATCCTGCACTCCGTCTCGTACGTTCACTATGTGGTCAGGGTCTTCCTTTTTGACTGGTTATCGGCCACACTCGTATTCCAGCACAGCGGTGTGCGGCACCGCTGGCCAAAAGCCCATGATGCGGATGTCGCATGCCTTGTGTGTTTTCTCCCGTCCAGGCCGGGCTACAAGCCCCCTGCCCCGGGAATCAAACATTTTTCGCCGGATGCCGTCATGGCATTCGGAACGCGCGCGCCAGGCGCGTGCACTATGAGGGGAAACAGGGTTTCATCATGTCCGCATCCGCAACCGCCACGCTGTCACGCGAAACCGTGAAGCGCGACTCCGTGCCCGAGATCATCGCCGCGTCGATGGTGGGCACCGCCATCGAGTTCTACGACAACTACTGCTATTCCATCGCGGCCGCCAGCTACTTCGGCACGATCTTCTTCACCTCCGTCGCCAAGTCGAACCCGGCGCTCGCCACGCTGATGGCGTTCGTCACGTTCGCCGTCTCGTTCCTCGCCCGCCCGTTCGGCTCGCTGCTCTTCGGCCACTTCGGCGACAAGCTCGGCCGCAAGAAGACGCTGGTCGTGGCCCTGATGACGATGGGCATCTCCACGTTCGTCGTCGGCCTGCTGCCCGGCTACGAGCAGATCGGCGCATGGGCCGTGGTCATCCTGTGCCTGTGCCGCGCCTGCCAGGGCATCGGCCTCGCCGGCGAATGGTCCGGCGCCGCGCTGGTCGCCACCGAGAACGCGCCGGCCAACAAGCGCGCGCTCTACGGCTCCTTCCCGAACCTGGGCGCGCCGATCGGCTTCTTCTGCGCGTACGGCATCAACCTGCTGCTGACCACCACGCTGAGCAAGGACCAGATGGTCGCGTTCGGCTGGCGCATCCCGTTCCTGCTGTCCGCGGTGCTCGTGATCATCGGCCTGTACGTGCGTGAACGCATGTCCGAGACGCCGATCTTCGCGAAGGCCGCCGCCGAGAAGCGCACCTCCAAGCACCCGCTGACCGACCTGCTGCCGTACTGGAAGGAAGTGCTGCTCGGCACGGTCGCGATGGGCATCACCTACACGCTGTTCTACATCCTCGGCACCTGGTCCCTCAGCTACGGCGTGGCCGGACTGAACTTCACCCAGCCGCAGTACCTCGGCATGCAGATGGTCTCCGTGTTCTTCTTCGCCGCGTTCATCATCGTCGGCTGCCTTGCGGCCGACAAGTACGGCCGCAAGAAGACGCTGATCTTCTTCACCGCCGGCACGCTGATCTTCAGCCTCTTCGCCCCGGCCCTGCTGCAGCACAACGCCACGCTGATCATGGTGTTCCTGTGCGTCGGCTTCGTGTTCATGGGCGGCCTGTTCGGACCGTGCGGCGCGTATCTGCCGGAGCTGTTCCCGACGAACGTGCGCTATTCCGGCGCCGGACTCAGCTACAACCTCGCCGCGATCTTCGGCGGCGCGTTCGCTCCGTCGCTGGCGACCTGGCTCGTCGAGACGCACGGCGTGATGTCGGTCGGCTGGTACATGGCCGTGATGGCTGCGCTTGCGTTGATCGCCCTGTTCCTGATCAAGGAGAGCAAGGACAAGGATTACGAGATGTGATCCGATCGGTCACTGTGATCGGATGATCCGGTGACCGATCTGGGTTGCGCACGTGACGTCTGTGCGTGCGTTTGACGGTCACGGATGATTCGGTGACCGCGTGGGGTTGGGATATACGATATTCGACACGCTCCGGGCCGCTCGGCCAAGTCATACGGTCGAACATCGTATATCCCAACCCCACGCTCGTTTGGTACGTCTGTTGCGTTTTGCGACGTCGGCTCTCCTGACAAGGGAAGGAAGCGACACGCCCGGGTTTGACGAAAGTCGGAACCCGGGCGTATTTTATTCACTCGTAAACCACAGACCGTTGGTTTGGAGCGTGAGCTCCACGAAGTTTGGTTCGCCAAGCCAGCGCAGGTTGAGAGATGGTCGCCCGTTCGCGGGTTGCCGCACGTCGCAAGACGCGGTCGAATGTTGCTCTGCCTGTGCGCAGGGCTTTTTTATTGCCCGACGATTGACGAGACGTTCCGAATGGCGAGGATCAACGGCCGATCTAGGAAGGAACGCCATGAAGAGGCCCGAAAAGGAAGCGGTGGTCGCTCAGCTTACGGAGCAGTTCCGTAACGCCGATGCCGTCTACCTGACCGAGTACCGCGGGCTTACCGTTCCGCAGGTTTCCGAACTGCGCGAAAAGCTAGGCCGCGATACTTCCTACACTGTGGCTAAGAACACGCTGGCGCGTATCGCCGCCAAGGAAGCGGGCATTGAGGGTCTCGACGACCTGCTCAAGGGCCCGACCGCCATCACCTTCGTGAAGGGCGACTTCATTGAGGCTGCGAAGGTCCTGCGTGACTTTGCCAAGACCAACAAGGCTCTCGTTATCTCGGGCGGCTATGCCGATGGCACCGTCTACGATGGCGAGTCTGCCGCCAAGCTGGCGGACATGATGTCTCGCCCGCAGCTGCTGTCCAAGTTCGCCGGCGACCTCAAGGCCACGACCTCCAAGGCCGCGTACCTGTTCGTCGCTCTGCCGACCAAGGCCGTGCGTACGATCGACGCCCTGCGCGAGAAGCAGGAAAAGGCAGCTTGATCCCCATGCGGCTCGCCGCATGAACCATTCGGAAAACAAACAAAACATTGAGACGACGCGCCGGCGCACACACGAGAGCGCAGACCGCCGCCAGAATGAAAGGAAGCCATCATGGCTAAGTACACCAACGAAGAGCTGCTGGAAGCTTTCGGTGAAATGACCCTCGTCGAGCTCTCCGAGTTCGTCAAGGCCTTCGAGGAGAAGTTCGACGTCGAGGCTGCCGCTCCGGTCGCCGCCGTCGCCGCCGTCGCCGCTCCGGGCGCTGCCGCCGAAGAGGAAGAGAAGACCGAGTTCGACGTCGTCCTGACCGCTGTCGGCGACAAGAAGATCCAGGTCATCAAGGCCGTCAAGGCCATCACCAACGCCGGCCTCGCCGAGGCCAAGGCCATGGTGGACGGCGCTCCGAAGGCCATCCTCGAGAAGGCCAAGAAGGAAGACGCCGAGAAGGCCAAGGCTCAGCTGGAAGAGGCTGGCGCCACCGTCGAGCTCAAGTAATGACCGCGGGAGGGAATCCCGCACATTACACGGCTTGTACAGCTTGTGTGAAAACCCCGTTGCCCGGTTCGCCGGTGCGGCGGGGTTTTCCGTTATCCGTGGCAGGCATCCGCGGCCGGCATCCAAGACGGCCCGGTCGGGTCACAGTGCGGCGCGGCCAAGGGTCGTGCGATGATGGTGGGCAACGTCGTCTTTTTCGTGTCGCCCGTGCCGCAATGACACGCGAATCGCCGTGAAACATGACACAATGGCACATAGCAAGGGGCGCGGCGTGCCCTGTACGTGAATGAAAGGAAGGCTGGCGCGGTGAGTGAGGAACAGCGGTCTCGCAAGTGGTTGGTGAGAGTCAAGGGCTGTGATCAGGTAAGCGTCGCGCCGTCGGAGAGCCTGGAGATCGGTCGCCGGCCGATCCGTCCGCTTGCCGACGACGGCACCCCGCGCTTCGAGGTGCCAGACGAGACGCGTTCGATGTCGAAGCGTCACGCGGTCTTCTCCGTCGCGCTCAACGGCTCGGCCACGCTGCGCGACATGCATTCGACGAACGGCACGTACA
The DNA here is from genome assembly GCF_018555435.2 of Bifidobacterium amazonense. GTDB lineage: Bacteria > Actinomycetota > Actinomycetes > Actinomycetales > Bifidobacteriaceae > Bifidobacterium > Bifidobacterium amazonense. The sequence goes on along the minus strand of NZ_JAFEJT020000030.1, from coordinate 19,998 downwards.
TGGTGCGCGACGACGGCCAGTTGATCCGGCTGCCCGCCGACGCCGAGTTCCCGCTGCCGTCGACCGCCGTGCGCATGCAGTTCGGCGACGTTCCGGTCGATTTCGTCATGGTCGACGAGCCGGCCGAACCCGAGCCGGAACAGCCGGTCGCCGACCTGTTCGAATACGCGGTCGGCGACGCCAAGCCGGAACCGGACGCGTCCGGACTGTCCGTCGACGATATTCTCGACCTGCGCGCCGGCGAGCCGACCAGCATGTTCGACGCGGGCAGCGTCTCGCGTCGCGCCAGCGAACTCAAGGCCGCGTCGCTGCGCAGCTTCACGCCGATGCGTCCGATCCACGACGAACCCGAAGGCATGCCCGAAACCGTGCCGCTGAACGTCATGCCCACGCCGTCGCGCGAGCCGCGCGACCTGTTCGTCGACGCGATGGCCGATTCGGCGGACATTCCCGACGCGCAGCCGTTCGCGGTCGAACCCGTCGTGCCTCCGGCCGAATCGTCCGTGCTGAAGACGGACAACGGGTCGCCGGCCGACCGGCTGATGCCGATCTCGGTGATTGCGCAGCGTCCGCACCGCGAGCCGGCCGAGACGCAGCCGACGGACCTGCCGGCCGCGCAGCCGTCCATCGACCAGCACGTCGCGATGACCGGCGAGCAGCCGGTCGTACGCGAGACGCCGGCGGAACGCACTGCCGCGTATGCGGCCGATTTCGTCGCGCAGTACGCGCTGCATGACGCGCCGACGGATGCCCGGACCGACGAGCCGGCCGTGTCCGCGACGCAGGAGACGGAACCGGCGGGAGACGCCGCGTCCGTTGCGCAGACGACCGCCGACGAGCCGGCCGGCACCGCGACGGAACCGGCCGCGACGCAGACGGCCACGACCGAGAACGTCCCGGCTCAGACGAGCGCGACAACGCAGACGAGCATGACGGCGCAGGCCTATACGCCCGCGTTCGAGCCCGGATCCGTGTTCGACCGCGTGTCGAGAGGCGAATTCCGCAAGCCGGAGCCGGCGATCGAGGTCAACGGGTTCACGTCCGACGACGCGAAGCGCACCACCGACTTCAGCACCCAGTTCGCGATGGCCCGCTATCCGCAGCTGCTGCCGTTCCTCGCCATGAACCCGTCGTTGTACGACGACCTGTACGCATGGCTCGTGGCACAGGGCAACGCCGACGTGGACGCCGCGCTGGCCGACAATCCGGGATACCAGGACTACCGCAAAGCGGCAGGGAAGTGAGTTGAGATGAGCGAAAGCAACGCCAACACCCCCAACGGCGCGGCCGAGAACGCCGAGCCGATCGTGATCGACACGACCGTCGCGCCGGCCGCGCGCACCCTCGCCGACCTGCGTTCGTGGCGCGAACAGTACCGCGCCGGACTCGCGCCGTCGCCGCTCGAGGACATCAACCAGCTGAGCGCGCAGCTCGACCTGACCCATGCGCACCCCTCCGGCATCGCCCAGCTGTTCGCCAGCGGGCACGCGCCGCTCGAGGCGCTGTTCCGCGACAGCGGCATGCTGCGCGCCGCCGGCCGGCGCATCGAACGCGTGCTCGACGACAAAACCGCGAAGATGCGCTTCAGCGGCGTCGCCGAACTCTCCCTGGCCGTAGGCGTGGCCAGCTGGGGCGGCAACCAGATGCCCGTGCTGCTCTACCCGGTCGACGTGACGCGCGTGGACGGCAAAAACGAGCCCCAGTTCACCATCCGCTTCACCGGACGCGTGGAGCTCAACACCGCGTTCACGTCGGTGATGCGCGAGCAGCACATCACGCTCACCGCCGAAGACCTGTTCGACGCCTCCAACTACGCCAACGGCGTGCCCGACACGTCCGCCGTGTTCGCGCTCATCACCGACCGCGTGTCCGAGGCGTTCCCCGACTTCTCCGTCGAACGGCACATCATCCTCGGCTGCTTCGTCGACCCGTCGTCGATGATCCTCGCCGAAAGCCAGCGCATCATCGACCAGCTCGCCGAAGCCCCCAGCGGCAACGGGCTGCTCGACGCGCTCGCCGGATATCCGGACGCGGCCGACGCGCTCACGCACGCGACCATGCCCGAATACAGCCCGTTCGACGCCGATCCGCACACCGAATACGAGATCGGCGACGTCGACAACACCGTGCGGTACGCGGCCAACATGGCCGCCGCCGGACACAGCCTGTTCATCGACGGCGAGGTCGGCAAGGACACCGCCGACCAGGCCGCGGCCGTCGCGTCGCGCTGCGTGATGAACGGCCACACCGTGCTCTACGTGCCGTGCGTGGCCGAACAGAAGCGCCGGTTCGTGCAGGCCGTCAGCGCCAACGAGATGGGCGGGCAGCTGCTCGACATCGCCGACGAACGCGCCGCCGCCAGCATCGACCGCCAGCTCATCGCCGCCGTCGGCTTCCAGCCGGGCGTCGCCTCGTCGCGCTTCGACCAGCTGGCCGACGAGCTCGTCGGCGTGCGCTCGCGCCTGACCCGCTACCTCGGCGACCTGCACGGCGTGAGCGAACGCTGGGGCGTGAGCGCCTACCAGACCATCCAGAACCTCGCCAACATCGCCGCCAAGCCGACGCATCCGGCCACGCGCGTGCGACTGAGCCGCGCCACCGCGCAGTCGCTCGGCGGCCATCTCGACGAGTGGGCCGCCAAGCTGCAGCGCGCCGGCGAACTCGGCGAATACACGATCGGCCCCGACGACACCGTCTGGTTCGGCGCCTCGCTCAACAGCGAGCAGGAGGCCGTGGACGCCTACCAGCACGTCGTCGACCTGCTCAACAAGCTGCTGCCGGCCACGCGCGAACAGGTGACCACCACCGTGCAGACCTGCGGGTTCCCCGTGCCGACCACCGCGCGCGAATGGGGCCGCCAGGTCACCGTGCTCAAGAACCTGCGCCGCGTGCTCGACGTGTTCCAGCCGGAGATCTTCGAACGCGACATCGCCTCGATGATCGAGGCGACCAAGCCCAAGGCCGACCGCAAGGCCGAAGGCTCCGGCATGGGCTTCTGGGAGCGCCGCCGCCACATCAAGGAGGCGAAGAGCCTGCTGCGCGTCGGCGCGCAGGTCGAGAACCTGCACGAGGCGCTCAAGGTCGTGGCCAAGCAGGCCGACCAGTGGCACATGTTCGTGCCCCGCGGCGGCTGGCCCGTGCTTCCGGGGCGTCTCGACGACATCATCGACACGCAGGACGCGCTCGCCTCCGGCATCACCGCGCTCAACACGGTGCTCGCCACCACGCCCGGCGGCGGCAGCCTCGAAACGGCCGACTTCAACGACGTGGAGGAGCGGCTCAAGGCCCTGTACGAGGACCGCCGCGCGCTCGACACGTTGCCCGAACGCTACTGCCTCGAGCAGGAGTTCCGCACCGCCGGCCTGACCGAACTCGTCGACGACCTGCGCAACCGTCGCGTCGCGCTCGACGCGGTCGCCGGGGAACTCCAGCTGGCATGGTGGACGACCGTGTTCGAGGACATCGTGCACGCGTCCGCGATCATCTCGAACCAGGACGGTTCGGCCATGCAGGCCGCGGCCGACCGGTTCGCGCAGGTCGACATCGAACACGTGCGCTCGATCGGCCCGATGGTCGCGCAGGAATCCATGCGCCGGCTTTCGGACCTGCTGTTCTCGCGTACGCAGGAGGCCAACCAGCTGCATACGACGCTGGCCGGCGGCTCGCGCGTCTCGTTCAGCCGCGTGCGTCGCGACTGCCCGCAGATCATCGCCGCCGCCAAGCCGATCCTGATCGCCACGCCGGCCACGCTGGCCGCGCTCACCGGCACCGAGCCGATCGCCGACGTCGCGATCATTGACGCGGGCGCGCACATGCCGGCCGTCGAACTGCTCACGATCGTCGCGCGCACGCGCCACGTCGTCGTGCTCGCGCACCGCAACACCGTCACCTCGGCGTCGCTCGCCAGGCTGATCTCGCTGCTGCCGAGCGTCGAGGCGCCGTCGCATCCGGTGCGTCGCTCGCCCAGGCTTACCGCGTTCCTCGAAACGCACGGGTACGGCAACGTGCGCCACGACGTGGCCATCAAGCAGGGATCGGTGCGCTTCCATCACGTCGAGGGCTCCGGCGTGCCGGTCATGTCGAGCGGGCTGGTCGAATCCAGCCAGCAGGAGATCGAACAGGTCGTCCAGCTCATCGTCAACCGCGCGGCCACGTTCACGATCGTGCCGGCCAGCTACGTGCTCACCGTCGTCAGCCTGACCGAGACGTTCCGTGTGCGGCTCGGCGCCGAGCTGAAGTCGCTCGCCGCGCGCGACAAGGACATGGGCCGCTTCCTGCGGCACGTGCGCATCGTGAACGTCAACGAGGTCGCGGGGGCGCACGCCACCGACGTGATTCTCGCGCTGTGCTACGCGAAGACCACGCACGGCCGGCTGCTGCAGCAGTTCGGTCCGCTCGAGGGCGACTGCGGGCAGCGCCTGCTGCTCGATGCGCTCGCGCTGGCCGACCGCAACGTGGACATCACGTCCACGTTCCTCGCCGACGACCTCGACGACGAACGCATCCACCAGCCCGGACCGAGGCTGCTCAAGACGCTGCTCGCCTGGGCCGACGGGCTCGACGGCTCCGCCGCCGCGCCGGGCACGGGGGAGACGACCACCGGCAACGTGCTGTTCGACGACCTTGCCGAACGTCTTCGCGCACGCGGGCTCAACGTGGCCGTCAACTACGGCTACGAGCGCGGGCTGCGCATCCCGATGGTCGTGGGCGTCAAGGACAAGCCGTTCGCGCTCGCCGTGCTCACCGACGACGTGCAGTTCATGAGCACGCAGTCCACGCGCGAACGCCACCGTCTGATGATGCAGGACATGGCCTCGCTCGGCTGGGCCGTGATGAGCGTGTGGAGCGTGGCCGCGTTCGTCAACCCGGACAAGGAAGTGGACCACATCGTCTCGCGCATCAGCGAGATCTACCAGGAGAACCGGTGATGGCGGGAACGGACGGGGCCGGACGCGCGGGGGAGGCCGCGCCCTCCTACGACGCGAGCCGTCGCACGCCGCGCAAGCACCGTCGGGTCGTCTTCCACGGCACCGAGCGCTTCGACGCCGACGGCGTCAAGCTCGAGCCCGGCGACATGGTCACCGAACGTCAGCGCGAGGCCGACGACGACAGGCGCATCCTCGGCGAACTGCCGCCTCATTGGGCTGTGTTCAATGAAAGACGTTGAACACAGCCCAATGAGGCGGCCTTCGCGACTGCCTGTGCGCAGTCGCTCACTTCGCCTACGGAAAGCCCACTGGGCTTTCCGTTTAACGGCTCAGCTCATTGGGTCGTGTTCAACGAACGGCGATGACCGGGCCGGATTCCTGCGCGGTCAGGACGCGCATGGCGTCGTCGGCGGGCATGGCGAGGGAGACGAGGTTCGCCGAGCCGGTGCGTGACGGATCGTCGACGGACGATCCGGCGGGCAGGGCCACGACGATGGCCTGTGACGTCAGCGTGCATGACGCGACGGCGTCCGGTTCGAGCTGCCCGGAACCGTCGCGATCGGCCGTGCCGTCGGCCGCGTCGCCGTCTGCGTCGTCGGCGTGCGCGCAGCCGTGGGCCGAGGCGAGCGCGATCGTCTCGCCGGCCGTCAGCGCGTCGGGTGCGCTGGACAGACGGACCTCGACCACGGCGTGACCGTCCGGAACGGCGGGACGCGTGCCGATCATCGACCGGAACAGCGGCTGGCCCGCGGCGATGTCCACCTGCGCGACGGCGTCCCCGTCCAGTTCCGCGGTCGAATCGACCACGGCGTCGAAGACGGCGTGCGCGGGCACTTCGATCATGCGCAGTCGCGTGCCGTCGACCGACGAACCGCGTGCGATATCGGATGCGGCGACGAGGATCCGCCGGGTCTCGGCCGTCTCCAGCACGCACGACAGCGCGGCGAACACGGCCAGTCCGGCGCACAGCGCGGACAGCCACCGGCGCATGAGCCGCATGGTCCGGCGCCGACGCGGGCCGCCGCGTGCCGCGTTGGCGCGGGATGAGCGGGAGCCGCTGCGCCCCCGAACGAAAAAATCCGTCATCATGACTGGCATGATGACGGATTGGCACGTTCCGCGCAAGCGGAACCGGGGTCTGTGGTCGAATGGTCGGAGGTTATCCACAACCGGCCGTCCACAATCGTCCACATTCGGCCGGCCGACCGGATGGCCCGGGCGCCTTACTTGGAGTGGGAGGCGCCGTCGGTGCGGTAGAATCCGCTGCCCTTGAACTCGATCGGCACGGCGGAGTAGACCTTGCGGACCTGCTCCTCGCCGCACTTCGGGCAGACGGTGATCGGGTCGTCGGTGAACGACTGCTGCTCGGTGAAATCGTAGTTGCAGTTCTTGCAACGGTAATGGTACGTAGGCATGATTGTTCCTCCAACAAGCGTCTGGAATGCATTCGAATGCGCCCGCGGGCGCACGGTATTCAACGGTTTCATATCCTAATCGCCGCGCCGACAGGAAAGATGCGGGCGGCCCGTCCATCTCGCAGGGCGAATGGGCTCCGGTGCTCCGGTACGCGACCGGACGCTGGCATGTCAGCCGAGTCGGCGCAGCCCCTCCGGGGTGAGGATCGCGTTGACCGGCACGTCATGCGCCTCGCGGGGCAGCGGCCGGTCCACGACCTCCCACTGCCAGCAGACCGCGGCCACGGTCGCGTCCGGGGCACGATGCTCCAGCGCACGGTCGTACCAGCCGCCGCCGCGGCCGAGCCTGGTGCCGGTCGCATCGGCCAGCAGCGCGGGCAGGATCACCAGCGACGCCTCGGCCAGCGCGTCCATGCCGAGCGTCTCGCCGTCCGGCTCCTGCGGACGGGAGGATCGTCCATTCGCGACGTCGCCGGTCATGTCATGCAGTTCGTCCAGCGACGGCAGCTCGCCCCAGCCGACGTCCAGACCGCGGCCCAGACGCGGCACGAGCACGCGGCAGCCGGTCGCCAGCAGCCGTCGCAGCAGCGGGGTCATCGGAATCTCGCTGCCCATCGACACGTATGCGGCGACGGTCGTGCCGGGGCGCAATCCGGCGAGCAGCGGCTCGGCCGCGACGGCCAGCCGGTCGCCGGCCAGCGTGCGCTCGTCGGCCGGCACCTGCTTGCGCCGGGCGATCGTCGTGTGGCGCAGCGACTTCTTGTCCATATCCATCGAATCCATAGGGCAGTTCTATCACTCCTTGGTATCGGCGGGACCGTACGTTCCGTAACGGTCGGGATGCGCGTGCGTCCGATGCGGGCGCGTGCCGCGGATCCGTGGGCGATGCGTGGCGCGCGACGCGGAAACGCACGACGCAGGCCGCGGCGTGGCACAATAGGGGACGTGTCAGTGTTCCAGTCCCTGTTCGGCGCGTTCCATCCGGCCGCGCCAGCCATCCACATGCCGGCCGGGCTGCCGGCCCCCGCATCCGGCCCGCAGCCGCCGATCCGTCTGCGCCCGATGACCATGGACGACGAGGACGAGTGGAACACCGTGCGCTGGTGCAACCGCGACTGGCTCGCCCCATGGGATTCCGGCGACCCGATGCACGGCTCGCCGCTCACGTTCGCGATGTGGATCCAGCGTCAGCGGCAGAGCGAGGCGAACGGCACCGGCGCGCTGTTCGCGATCGAACGCAACATGCGCATCGTCGGGCAGATCTCGCTCGGCGCGATCAGCTACGGCGCGATGCGCACCGGCGTGGTCGGCTACTGGGTCGACCAGCGGCAGGCCGGGCACGGGTACGCGCCGCTCGCCGTGGCCATGCTCGCCGACTGGGCGTTCTACGACCCGTCCGGACCCCGCCTGCACCGGCTGGAGATCGCGATCCTGCCCGAGAACGCGCGGTCGAAACGCGTGGCCGAGAAGCTGGACGCGCATTACGAGGGCGTGCGGCCGGGATACATGTACATCAACGGCCGTTGGCGGGACCATGAAACGTACAGCCTGCTCGCCGAGGACGCCGACGGCGCCGGGTTCGCGGCGCGTCTGCTGCGGCGGTATGCCGCCGATTCGACACGCCCGGGGGCAATATGACGATTTGTGCGCCCGTTCTCCTATTCTTGGGTGCATGAGTTACGAATCGCTGAGTACGATCGTCGTACTGGTGATCGTGATCATCATCATGGTCGGCTGGCTGCCTGTGCGGACGGCGAAGGGCATGAGAAAAGTGGCGGAGCACCGCGAGGACAGGTATTCGTCGTCGCTTCATCTGGTCGAGATGGACGACGGTACGAGGTTTTCCGATGAACATACGCCGCAGGCGAAAGGGATTATTATGGCAGACCAGACGCGGAACGCGAAGTACACGCCGGAGCACGTCGCTCATGTGCGTCAGTTGCGCCGTGCCGCGATCCGCCGCCGCCGTATTGTCGTCGTGTCTCTGCTAACGATCGCCGTCGTGGTGCTCGCGATCTCCTTCCCGCTGCATTTCAGCCCGCTGTTCGCCCTGATCCCCGCCGCGGCCCTGGCCACGGTGCTGGCGCTCGGCGTGCATGCCTCGGCGCAGGCGCGCGAATGGGAGCGCAAGGTGGCGGCCGAACGGCGCAGGCAGCGCAAGGCCGCGCACGACAAGGCCATGCAGGAGGCCCGTGCGGTCGGGCGAGCCGCCAATGCGGCGCAGGTCGGTGCGGGCCGGTCCAAGGAACCGGTTCCCGAAGGCGCGCAGACGGGGGAGCCCGCCACCGACGTGATGGAACAGCGTGAGATCCGCCGTGCCCTGCGCGAGGCGCAGGAGGAGCAGGCGCGTGCGCTCGCGGCCCGTGAGGCCCGGCGTGCGGCCCGTCGCCAGGAGGCCGAGCGTCAGGCGGCCGAGGAGGCGGCCCGCGAGCAGGCACGTGCGCTGGCCGAGGCCCAGCAGGCTGCGGCCGCGGCCCAGCCGGTCCGCCCGGTCGACGAGATGCGTCCGCAAACGGTTGCAGAGGCCGTTTCCGGCGTGGAGGCGTCCGACGAGACCAACGAGCTGAGCAGCGTGCGTCCGTCGCGCGCATTGGACGCGGTCGACATGGCCTCGTCGCCGGACCTGATCTCGTTCTCGCTCGGCGCGCCGCGCAACGGCATCGAACTGAAGTCGCAGACGCCGGAAAGCCTCGAGATCAAGTCGACCAAGCAGGTCGCCAAGGCCGTCCCGGTGGAGCAGGAGGATCAGTCGCAGGCCGACGCCTCCGCCGATGCGGCTGTTGACGCGGCCGCGGAACCGGGTACGCAGGCCGACGCCGCGCAGCCCGAACAGGAGCCGCAGGCCGACGCCGCGGAATCCCGGCCGGCGTCCGACGCGCAGACCGCTCCGCTCAGCGACACCGCCGCGTTCCACGCCGCGGAGATCAACCGCGACGTCGACGCACCCGAGGCGACCGCCGAGTCGCTCAGCGTCGGACTGGACGCGATCCTGTCCCGCCGCTCCGCCTGACCGGGTGCGACGGGCCGGACCACACAAGACCGTCCAACCGGGTCTTTCCCAAGGGAAGGGCCCGGTTTTTCGTATCATCGGACTCCGCGGAACTCCGCCGGAGCGTGCCGTGTCGCGCCGTTTCACTCTCAGCGTTAGCACTCGAGTTGGCAGAGTGCTAAAAAGCGCGCTACGATGTGTACCAGCGCGAAGGAACGACGCGAAGTGATCGTCAGCCTCTTCGGCGGACTTCTGGCGCGGACATACTGGATTTTCTAGATACGAGGTGACCTACAGTGTCGATCAAGCTCACACCGTTGGAGGACAAGATCATCGTCAAGCAGGCCGAGGCCGAGACCCAGACCGCTTCCGGTCTGTACATCCCGGATAACGCCAAGGAGAAGCCGCAGCAGGGCGAAGTCCTGGCCGTCGGCCCGGGCCGTCGTGACGACAAGGGCGAGCGCATCCCGATGGACGTCAAGGTCGGCGACAAGGTGCTGTACTCCAAGTACGGCGGCACCGAGGTGCACTACGAGGGCGAGGACTACCTGATCGTCTCCGCCCGCGACATCCTCGCCATCCTCGGCTGAGCTCCCGCTCAGACCTGCGCATGGCGCACTGGCTTGGGAATCCCGTCCGGCAACCCGCCGGGCGGGATTTTTTGTGTCCGATTTCACCCTCAGCGCGCCCGTCCGGTCGGAGACGATATCCTTAGAACAGATGTATGCACCATTCCGACTGGGGGAAGCCATGCAGGACGATTCAATGACGACATCATCCGCGACCATCATCGCCAACGTGGTCGATGCGCTCGACGACGTGCTCTCATGCCCGCGCGAGGTCATCGAACTCGCCGTATGCACGTTCGCGGCGGGCGGCCATCTGCTGCTCGAGGACGTGCCCGGCGTGGGCAAGACGACGCTGGCGCGCGCGCTGGCCCGTGCGATGGGCGGCGAATCGCGCCGCATCCAGTTCACTCCGGACCTGCTGCCGTCCGACCTGACCGGCGTGAGCATCTACTCGCAGGGCTCCGGCCGATTCGACTTCCATCCCGGCCCGCTGTTCACGAACATCGTCATCGCCGACGAGGTGAACCGCGCGAACCCGAAGGCCCAGTCGGCCATGCTCGAGGCGATGGGCGAACGGCAGATCACCGTGGACGGCACCACGTACGCGCTGCCGGACCCGTATTTCGTGGTGGCCACGCAGAACCCGATCGAACTGGAGGGCACGTACCCGCTGCCCGAGGCACAGCTGGACCGTTTCATGGCATGCACGAGCTTCGGCTATCCGAACGCCGAGGTCGAATCCGCGATGCTCACCGGAGAGCACGTCATGCAGCCACTTGAGGGGCTGCACGAGGTCTGCTCGCTCGACGACATGCGCGCGTTGCGCGGATCGGTCGCGGACGTCGCGCTCGCGCCGCAGATCGCCGACTACATCGTCGCGCTGGTCGACGCGACGCGCGACCGCGAAGGCGTGCGGTACGGCGTCTCCCCGCGCGGCAGCCTGCATCTGGCGATCATGGCCCGCGCCCGCGCGCTCGCGGCCGGGCGCATGTTCGTCGTGCCCGACGACGTGCAGGCGCTCGCCGTGCCGGTGCTGGCGCATCGACTGGTGCTCGACGGCGTCGGCTACGGCACCACGACGATGGACAGCGCGCGTCGGGTGATCCGCGAGATCGTCGACGCCGTGCCGGCACCGCGCGCCGGGCGGCACGCGTAGCGCGCGTGCGCATGGCGCACGTGCCGTGCAGATGGTTGGGACACGCCGGATCGGCGGGATTTGGGGGTTGGAATGATGGGCAAGGCGCACCGGAGCCGCTCTCGGGAAGCGTCGCGTAGCGGAAGGCGCAGCGCGGCGCGCACATCCAGCGCCGGTTCGGCCCGGTGGCGGCGACATGGGCTGATCCGTCCCAGCGTGGCCGGTCTGGTCGTGCTGGCGGGCGACGCCACGTTCTGGTTCATGGCGTTGATGCTCGACGACCGTGTGCTGGTCGTGGGCGCGCTGCTGCTGGCGATCGTCTGGGTCTGCTCGCTGATGACGGCCGTCGCGCAATGGCTGGCTGTCGGCCGCGGCTCGGCGTCGCTGATCACGCCGCGATCGGTGCGCACCCGTCGGCAGTACGAAAAGCTCGACCAGGACGGCCGCGTCGTTGCGAGGTACGTCGGCGACAGACCGGCCGAACGAGGACTGTACCGGTGCGTGTCGCTGTTCACGTGGTGGCATGATCCGTTCGGCCTGTTCGGCGCGTCCCGTGTGATGCCGCAGCGTGACGAGCTCGTCGTGCTGCCGGATGACGACGGGACGGCCGGCAGCGGCCGGCAGGCCGCCGACCAGCGGCTGCAGGGCCAGTCGCACAGCGACGAGACGGGCGGCGTACGCGACTACGCGCCCGGAGACCCGCCGAAACTCATTTCCTGGAAGGCCACCGCGCATCGCGGTGAACTGATGACCCGTGAAACCGGGCGCGACGTGCAGGCCGTCACCGTGGTCGTGCTTGACGCGCGCGGCGCGTCGCCGGACCCCGACGGGGCGGTTGCGGTCACGGCCGCGCAGGTCGACGCGCAGGTCGAACGCGTGCTGCCGCTGCTGAAGGCCGCGTCCGCGCATCGCAGGCTCGTCGTCACCGACGGCGTGCGCGTGGCCGACGAGCCGAGCCGCACGGCCCGGCTGCTGGCCGCCGTGATACCGGTCGTCGACGACGACGCCGACGAACATGCGTATGCGGCGCGCGTGCGCGAGGTCGTCGCGCGCCAGCAGGGCGTGGTCAGCGTGCGCCTGCTCACCCCGTATCCGCAAGGTTCGCTCGCCGCGGCGCTGCGGCGCACCGTCGGACAGGACCAGCTGCACGTCGAGGAGGTCGTACAGGCTCCGGATACTGTCGAGGCCAAGGCCGGCAAGGCCGGCGAAACGGCCGCGCCCGCCGGGCGCAGACAGGGAGCGGCCGAACCGGCGCGACGCGCCGTCGGACGCCGGACGGCGATCGCCAGCCGCACGTTCACCGCGCTGGCCCTGATCGCGTTCTTCACCTTCGCCGTGCTCTCGCTCACCAGCATCATCGCCGGCGGCTGGTGGTCGTGGTTCCTGGGCGTGGCGCTCGCGCTGGCTTCGGCCGAGGCGAACCTGCCGATCCGCTCGAAACCGCGCTATGCGGCGCGGACGTTCGCGACATGCGCGCTGGCCGCGCTCGCGGCGATCGTGCTCATCGTGCTGCGCGTCCATGCGGACACCGGGCTGTGGGCGTTCGACGTCGCGGCGCTGCGGCGATCCGCCGAACAGACCGCGTCCACCGCGGCGTCCGCGGTGGCGTCCTCCGCGCAGGAGATCGCCGCGAACACGCAATCCGTGACGCCGTGGAGCTTCCTCGGCGGCATCTTCGTCACCGGATTCAACAAACTCAACGTGCAGCTGCCGCCGGTCAGCGTCGACGCGGACGGCGACGTCGTGCTCCTCGCCGTGGCCGCGGCGATCGTGATCGTCGTGAGGCTGCTGCTCGTCGCACGCCGGTGCGCGCCCGCCTTCGCGCTGGTGCCGACCGTCGCGTTCGCCGCCGATTACGCGTTCATGGGCCGCGAAACCGACCTGTGGCGCATCGTGGCGGTCGCGTTGCTGTTCCTGCTCACGCTATGGGCCGTCAAACCCGAACGCGCGCTGCCGGCCCTGCCGGTCACCGCGTCGGCCGTCGTCGCCGCGCTCGTGTTCTCGCTCACGCCGTCCGCGATGGACCTCGCCTACGCCGTGCCGATCGCCATTGGCAACTCCACCGGCCTGCTCACCGCGAACACGATCAACCCGATGGTCGATCTCAAACGGTCGCTGACCAGCGGTTCGGCGGCTGCCGTGCTCACCTACAAGGCCGACGACCGCACCTATCTGCGCATGGCCACGCTCGACGACTTCAACGGCGACATGTGGAGCTACGACGAATCGCTCGCCAAATCCGCCGAACTGTACGGCGCGGGCATCCAGCTCGGCCACAACGCCGACGAGGACTACGGCAACAGCTTCTTCTTCCAATACGACGATCCGCTGTTCCTGTACTCGCAGATGATCGGCTCCGCATCGTCGTCATGGTACGGCGGCTCGACGGACGCGCGGACCGGCACCACGGCCGATTCGGAGACGTTGCGCACGGCCCGCAGCCTGTCGCAGTTCTACGCCGACGTCGACGTGACGATCACCACGCTGCGCTCGCGTTTCCTGCCGCTGCCGCGCGCGACCAGCTTCGTGACCGGCGTGTCCGGCTGGATGCGTTCGGGATCGACCGTATACAGCCGCGACTCGTCCACCGACAACGGCATGACGTACAGCGCGCAGGGCATCGGGCTCGAACCGATCTCCTCGTCGTCCGGATTCCGCCAGATCAGCACCGTCAACTCGCTCAGGGAAGGCCTGCAGCGCACCATGGAGACGCTGTCCGCGCAGGACGATGCCGTCGACGGCCAATGGGACCAGCTGGTGTCCGACGGCGTGGCGGAACGGGACGGCGAATGGCTGCTCCTGCCGCTGACCGTCGGCGACGACGGCAGCGTCTACGATTCGGCCGGCAGCGTGATCGGCACCGCATCGTCCTCGAACTCCCTGTCCTACGGCGCCGGCACCGAGCCGGACATCGCCGCGGGACTGCAGATGAGCGTCGACTTCCGCAAACGCATCGGCTACGGGAATTCGACCACCATCGTCATGGGCATCTCCTCCGAGGATCCGACGAAGGCCATGCTCGCCGTGCACGAGGGCAATCTGAACGAACTCGCGGCGGGCGATGACGGCACGGGACGGACGTCCAGCGACGAATACGGATACGACAACGAGTCGTTCGCGTCCGCCGCCGCATACGACGAGATCGAAAGCAAGCTGAACCGGCGCGGATACAGTCTGCGATGGGCCCACGGCGGCGTGAACGCCAGCGATCAGGAGCTTGCGGCGAACATGCAGTCGTCGTTCGACCAGATCGACGCGCTGAACGTGCGGGCCAGGTCGAACTACCGTTCGCTGCCGGAGGACCTGCCCGACAACGTCACCGCGCTCGTCAAACAGGCCAAGGCCGACGGCGTCGCGACCGACGGCGACGGCTACGACCACCAGGTCGCCGCGATGCAGTGGCTCGTCGACTACTTCACCGATTCGGCGAACGGCTTCACGTACTCGCTCAACGCGCCCGACGGCGACGGACGATCCAACCTCGACGTCATCAACGACTTCCTCGACACGCGTTCCGGCTACTGCACGCACTACGCGACCACGCTCGCCGTGCTCGGACGCGCGATGGGCGTGCCCACGCGCGTCGTGCTCGGCTACAACCGCGGCGCCGGCCCCTCGGTCGGCGGCTCGTACACGGTCGCGGCCAAGCAGCTGCACGCGTGGACCGAGGCGTATATCGAGAACATCGGGTGGGTGCCGTTCGACGTGACGCCGGCCACCACCGAGAACGGCAGCGCGTCCGATGCGACCGACACGACCGATACATCCACGTCCGACGGCACGTCGAGCGGCGACACTCCGACGATCGACCGCGGCACCACGTCCGACGGCACGTCCGACACCACCGACGACGCCACGACGGACGACGGGACATCCACGCAGGATCAGACCGACGAGACGACGGCCGATGCCGCGACTTCCGGTACGACGCGCCGCATCGTGCCGGAGGACGCCTCGCCATGGCTAGCGGCCGCGATCTGGACGGCGATCGTGCTGTGCGTGCTTGCGATAGTGTCGCTGACGCCGGCCGCGGCCAGACGATTGCGTCGCGTGCGGCGACTCGCGCTCGTGCGGCGCGGCGGACGGCGTGGCTGGATGAACGGCTGGGCCGAGCTGTGCGACAGCGCGTGGGACGCCGGGCTGCGCTGGGACGGCAGTGCCACCGACCGCACGATCGGCGGGCTGATCGACGGCACGTTCGCCGGAGGGGACGCCGAAGGGTACGCCCGGCGCGTCGAGACGCTGCTCTTTGCCGGTGACGCGGCGGACGGTGCCGCCGGCGGGTCGGGAGAGCCATCCGATGCCGTGCGGACCGGGCTTGCGGCCATCCGCGAGACGGGGCGCGGGCAGACGTGGCTTCGACGCGTGCGCCGCTTCCTGCTGCCCTCGTCCCTGTTGCGCCGCCGGTGATTGCCGGTGCGCGGTGATGGGCCTCGCAAGGGCGTCGTTCGCGTCTTCGGCTCCTCCGATCCTCCGATCCGGGGAGCCGAAGACGGAAAATCCCGCGGATGTATTTTCAGCGACCCTGGTGTTTGGTAGGTGAGAAAACGTTGGAATTCCAACGCAACACGCCGTGAGCGCCTCCGATTTGCGCATGTCCGCCACCTATGGCATATTAGTCGAGTTGTCAAAAACGACCTAGGTCGCAGAGATGACATGGCGGATTTCCCAAGCGGTCAAAGGGAACTGACTGTAAATCAGTCGCCTCGTGCTTCAGTGGTTCGAATCCACTATCCGCCACGCCCCGATAGCTCAGTGGTAGAGCACTTCCTTGGTAAGGAAGAGGTCGTGAGTCCAATTCTCACTCGGGGCTCTCTGGCGGGATAGCTCAGCTGGCTAGAGCGTACGACTCATAATCGTAAGGTCAAGAGTTCGAGTCTCTTTCTCGCTACAAATATCGGTAGAACACCGATGGACAACGAACACAAGAGGTGAACCAAATGGCAAGCAAGAGCGCCGACATCCGTCCGGGCATCACGCTGGCATGCACCGAGTGCAAGGAGCGTAACTACATCACGACCAAGAACCGTCGTAACACGCCGGATCGTCTTGAGCTGAAGAAGTTCTGCCCGCGTTGCGGCAAGCAGACCGTGCACCGCGAGACCCGCTGAGCCCGGTTCATCAAGCTTTCAAACCCGACCTACCCGGTCGGGTTTTTTGTATTTCCGGTGCTGCGCAGCGTGGCGGCGGGGCAGTACGATAGTCGCATGACTTCTTTTGCGGATATCACCACGATTGGTGTGGGCGGCGAAATCGCCCGATTCATCGAACCCACTTCGCGTGTCGGCGTCATCGAGGCCGTCGAGGACGCGGATTCACGCGGCCTGCCGCTGTGCGTGATCGGCGGCGGCTCCAATATGCTGGTGGCTGACGCGCCGTTCAACGGCGTGGTCGTACGCGACGCGCGCCGCCGCATCACCGTGCCCGACGAGGCCGCCCCGGTCGAAAACGGCGAACGGATCGTGCACGTCAACGCGGAGGCCGGCTGCAACTGGGACGACTTCGTCGCGTTCACCGTCGAGCTCGGACTCGAGGGCGTCGAGGGACTGTCCGGCATTCCCGGCACGGTCGGCGCGTCGGTCGTGCAGAACATCGGCGCGTACGGCCAGGAGGTCGCCACGACCGTCGAATCCGTGGAGGTCTGGGATCGTCGCGACAAGAAGACGCTCGACATTCCCGCAGCGGACATGGGCTTCGGCTATCGCATGAGCCGTCTCAAGGCCAGCATGTATGCGGCTCCGGCGACTCCGGCGGCCGAGTTCTTCCCGTCCCCGCGCTACATCGTGCTGTCGGTCACGTTCGCGCTGCGGCACAGTCCGACCGGCACCGTCGGCTACGGGCAGCTCGCGAAGGCGCTCGGCGTCGAGGTCGGCGACCGTATGGAGACCAAGTCGATCCGTGGCGAAGTGCTCAGGATCCGCGCGGCCAAGGGCATGCTCGAGGACGCCGGTCGGTACGCGAATCCGGCGATGGCCGGCACCAAGCGCGAGGATCAGGTGGCGATCGCCATTGCGGCGCAATGCAAGGCCGCACGGTCCGCCGGCGATGCCGTGACAACCGGATCTTCCACATCCAATGATCGTGCGGATGACGGGACCGTGTCGCCGGCCCCCGACTATGACCGCCACAGCTGCGGCAGCTTCTTCATGAATCCGATCCTGACCGCCGAAGCGGCCGCCAGGCTTCCCGAGGATGCGCCGCGATTCGCCGCGACGCTGCCGGACGGCACGCCCGGCGTCAAGACCTCCGCCGCATGGCTCATCGACCATGCCGGCTTCCACAAGGGGTACGCCGTCGAGGACGGTGCGGGGGAGCCTGCGCGCGCCAGCCTGTCCACGCTGCACACGCTCGCCCTGACCAACCGCGGCAACGCGACAGCTGCCGACATCGCGGCCCTCGCGAAAACCGTGCAGGACGGCGTCGAAGCGGCGTTCGGCGTCCGGCTCGTCCCCGAGCCGGTCGTCGTCGGCCTTGATCTGCGGTGATCTCCCTCTTGTCGTGAGAGGATGTTGTCGTGTCGGGATGCGGTTTGCCGATTGAGAGGCTGTTTTTGCCTGTTGCTGAGGTCAGTTTGCCGATCGAGAGGCTAATTATGCCGCAAACAAGCGTTGTATGCGGCTGAACACACCGGAATAATGCGGTCTGCCGGACCTCGAACACTCGCGCACAGCCTCTCGATCGTCAAACCGACCTCGACAAACCGGCGAATCCGCCTCTCGATCGTCGAACTGGCCCGCCGAAACCGCCTATTGCGCCATGTAACGGACTTCGCCTATGCTCGACTGTTGACAATCAGCCGGACAAACCGGTTTATCCAGCCGGATCGAATCGACGGAGAAGAGACGAAACCTATGGCCATGCACATCTTCAGAACGAAATCAGTCGAGCAGACCATCGCCGAAACCGGCGAAGAGGGCCGCTCGCTCAAACGCAATCTCACATGGTGGGATCTGTCCATCATGGGCGTGGCCGTCGCGGTCGGCGCCGGCATCTTCTCGGTCGGCGCGCAGGCCGCCGCGTTCCACGCCGGCCCGGCCGTCATCATCAGCTTCCTGATCGCCGGCGTCGTGTGCGGCGCGGCCGTCATGTGCTACGCCGAATTCGCGTCGATGATCCCGGTGGCCGGCTCCGCGTACACGTTCACCTACACCACGGTCGGCGAGATCATGGCGTGGGTGATCGGCTGGGACCTCATCCTCGAAATGCTCATGGCCGGCTCGGTCATCTCCAAATACTGGGGCGTGTACCTCAACGACTTCATGCGCCTCATGGGCTGGGGCCTGAACACGAACCTCACGTTCGGCTCGTTCCACATCGACATCGCGCCGATCATCATCGTCGCGTTCTTCACCACGCTGCTCGTCTTCGGCACCAAGATCGGCGCCCGCGTCGACGGCGCGATGACCGTGCTCAAGATCGCCATCGTCTTCTTCGTCGTCATCGTCGGCTTCTTCTACGTCAAGGCGTCCAACTTCACGCCGTTCATCCCGCCGAGCGAACCGGCGTCCGCCGTCTCCGGCTCGACGATCACCAACGAGCTGACCCAGCCGCTGTGGCAGTTCGTCACCGGCATGACCCCGTCCGTCTACGGCGTGCCGGGCATCCTGTCGGGCGCGGCGCTCGTGTTCTTCGCGTTCATCGGCTTCGACGTGGTCGCCACCGCGTCCGAGGAGACCATCAACCCGAAGAAGAACGTGCCGCTCGGCATCGGAGTCGGCATGGCGCTCATCATCGTCATGTACATGCTCGTCGCGATCGTGACCACCGGCATGGTCTCGTACAAGGACCTCGCCGCGCAGGACAGCCCGTCGCTGGCCACCGCGTTCGAGCTGGTCGGCGCGAACTGGGCCGCGAAGATCATCAGCTTCGGCATCGTGCTGGGACTCGCGACCGTGGTGATGGTGCTGCTGCTCGGCCTGACGCGCGTCGTGTTCGCGATGAGCCGCGACGGCCTGCTGCCGCGCGGGCTGAGCAAGACCGGCAAGCACGGCACGCCGGCCGCACTGCAGATCTGCGTGGGCGTCGTCGTCGCGCTCGTCGCCGCGTTCTTCGACATCGGCGTACTGAGCGACATGGTGAACATCGGCACGCTGTCCGCGTTCACGCTGGTCGCGTTGTCTGTGCCGATCATGCGCAGGAAGCGCCCGGAGCTGCCGCGCGCGTTCAAGATGCCCGGCAACCCGTGGGTGCCGATCCTCATCGCGCTCGCCAACCTGTGGCTCATGCTCAACCTGTCGGTGCTCACCTGGGTGCGGTTCCTGGTGTGGCTGGTCGTCGGCTTCTGCGTGTACTTCGGCTACAGCTACCGCCACGCGCGGCTCGGCACCGGCGAACTCGACAAGGAGCTGGACGACGAGCTCGCCAAGGCGGGCGGCGCCATCAAGGCGTGACGCGCGCTTCGGGGAATCGCCCGAGCGCGTCCGAACTGTGGACTACGCTGGTATGAGCTTGAACTAAGGAGAACACCATGCCATACGTTGTCGCTCAGCCTTGCGTGGACGTCAAGGACAAGGCCTGCGTGGACGAGTGCCCGGTCGACTGCATCTACGAGGGCTCCCGCTCGCTGTACATCAATCCGAACGAGTGCGTGGACTGCGGCGCGTGCGAGCCCGTGTGCCCGACCGAAGCCATCTTCTACGAGGATGACCTGCCCGACGAGTGGGCGTGGTACAAGGACGCCGCCATCGACTTCTTCGCCGAGGTCGGCGATTTCGGCGGCGCCTCCGCGCACGGTCCGATCGGCAAGGATCCGGCGCAGGTCGCCGCGCTCCCGCCGCAGAACCAGTGAGACGCGCCGGCTTGGGCCGGTCCGCGTTTCCCGCATTCGCATGAGCCGAGCCGATTCGGCTCGCCGAGTCTGAGAAGGCCGTCGCCGCGCGCGGCGGCCTTTCTCATATCATCGCGCCAATCCAGCCAACCAAAGGGATCATCATGGGTTTTCATACGTTCGCATCGCCGTACG
>NZ_JAFEJT020000029.1 GCF_018555435.2 Bifidobacterium amazonense | reverse complement strand
TCACCGTCAACGTGACCGATGCCTTCACGCCACCCGACTCAGCCGTGATCGTCACGGTACCGGTAGCCTTCGCAGACACCACACCAGTACCCATCACCGAAGCAACAGACGAATCAGAAGAAGACCACAAAACCCGAGCCGTGGACTGCGAAGCAGCCGGCGAAACCGTAGCCTTCAGCGTCGCGGACTCACCAACCTTCAGCGACAGCTTGCCGCCGGACACCCCATCACCCGAGATCGCGATGGAGTCGACCTTCGCCACGCAGGGGCTCACGGAGCCGAGCTTGCCGTCCTGCAGCACGATGGTCGCGCCGGACGCCTTGTAGTTCTGGCCGCCGTTGTTATCCCACGTGCCGGAGCCGTTGTTGAGATCGAACTCGACCTGCTGCTCGTTCACGTCGCTGATCGTGTAGGAGACCCAGCCGTCGCACGCCTCGGTCATCTTCACGCCCGGAGCGGTGGTCCACTTGCCGTCGGCCACACGGTAGTGCAGGTACGTGGAGTCCGCACCGTACACCTTGCTCGGATAGTAGATCGTCGTGATCTTCGAGATCGGCTTCTCGCCGGTCACCGTAACGGTCACGGTCGCGCTCTTGCCGCCCGCGGTCGCGGTGACCGTCGCCGTACCGGCCTTCACGAACGTCACGAGACCGTTCTTGTCCACGGTCGCGACGGCCGTGTTCGACGACTTCCACGTGACCTTCTTGCTGGTCGCGTCGTCCGGCTTGACGGTCGCGGTCAGCTGCGCGGTCGTGTCGCCGTTCGTCAGGTCGCCGGTCAGCTTGCCATTCGACACGCCATCGCCGGAGATCGCCACGGACGTGACCTTCACGGTCGTGCCCTCGCCGGAGCCGGAATCATCCGAGCCGCCGATGCGCGCGAAGTTCACAGTGAAGTTGTCCGCATCGGACTTCTCGAAGCTGTTGTTCTCCTGCGAGCCGGCCGAATCGTCCAGATCGGCGTTGTCGTTCACCGCAAGATCGTACGGCAGCGAGTCCATGCCGGACTTGCCCATCGTGGCGACCAGCTGCACGCCGATGCCGCTCTTCGCGATCTTCGCCGCATCGGTGCCGAGCTCGCTCAGCGGAATGGACATCTCATAGTGGAAGTCCATCGTGCTCGAATTGTGGCCCTTCTCGTTGAAGTTGACCCACTTCGCGCCGGACCCGGCCTTCATGTCGCCGACCACGCGGCCGTTGTTCTCGCCGTACGCGCCGTCGATGCCGTTGACCTCGGAGCTGAGGATGCCCTGGCCGTACTTGAACACGATGCCGGACTTCTCGGTCTCGGTCTTGGCGTTCGCCGCCGGGCCGTACTGCGCGTTCGCATTCAGGCCGTCGCTGTCGCCGCCATAGATCCACGGGCCGTTCGCGCCGTTCGTGGAGATCGCGAGCACCTTGTTGAGCTTGTTCTGCCAGGTGATGCCGCTGTCCCACAGCGTGCCGCCGGTGTTCAGCTGCGCGCTCTTGCCGATGCGCGTCGAGCTGTCGCCGGTATCGAACGCGAAGAAGAACGGGACGTTCATGTTGTTGAACAGCGTGCCCTGCGTGAGCGGATAGTTGTCGTTCGGGGCGACCACGTCCTGGACGTTCGTCATCTCCCACATCAGGTACAGGTTGTCGTCGTCGTACGTGCCGTACAGCGTGTACAGGTCGATCGGGACCTCGTACATCGAGTTCGGGCGGTACACGCGCGGATCGTCGTTCGCGGCGCCCTGCGCGATGATCATCGAGCTGTCCCAGTCGTTCGTCTTGCCGTCGACCGTGATGGTCTTCTTCGTGGCGTTCGTCTTCGTCTGGTACTGGCTGGCGAGGTTCTGCGCCTCGACCTCCGTCTTCGTGTACGTATACGTGTTCTTCAGCGTCTCGCCGGTCTCCGCGTTGGTCGCGGTGACGGTGACGGTCATCTTGCCGCCGACCTTGACGGAGGAGCCGACCTCGATCGTGTCGCCGTCCTTGAACGTGCCGGAGTCGCCTTCGGACGTGGTGTACTTGGCGTTCTTCACGTTCTTCGCGTACAGCGTGACGGTGGTCGTGTCGGTGCTGAACGACTTGGATGCGGTGGCGGAGACGGACGCGACCTTGGTGGTGGAGCCGGAAGCATCGTAGTAGACGCTCACGGCATTGCCCTTCGCGGTGCCGGCCGTGATCTTGCCGCCGGAGACGGTGATCGTGCCGCCGTTGACCTGATCCTTGTATGTGCCGTCGTCCAGCGTGGTCGCCGAGCCGACGAGGCTCTGGTCGCCGCCCATGTTGGCGATCACCACGCCGTCGTTCGCGTTGTTGCCGTCGGCGACGTAACGCTCGACCATCAGGCAGGAGTTCTGGCCGTTGCAGTTGCGCAGATACTCGGCCTCGCCGTCCATCGCGTTGCGGAAGTGGTTGACCGCCACGACGGACTTGTCCTTCCACATGTCGTCGCCGGCGTCGCCCAGCTGGCTCTTCTCCGCGAACTGCGGGTTCGAGCCGCCGGAGCCGACCGGACGGTTGAAGTACAGCGGCGCGCCGGCCTGACGGGAGGCGACGAGCGCCCAGCCCATCTTGAGCTGGTAGTCGTTCAGATACGTGGACTCCTTGTCGCCGTTCGCATAGTTGTCGTGCGATTCGACCCACGTGACCAGCTGGTCGTTCTTTGCGCCACCGTTCGACAGGTTGCTCAGCGTGCCGGCGCTCAGGTTGCCGTTCTTGATCGCGGCGCGCACGGTCTGGCCGTAGCTGGACGCTGTGTTGCCGCCGCCGTCCGACGAGTACTTGGTGAACATGGCGGCGTAGCCCTTGTAGTTCAGGCTGGAGTCGCCCTGCAGCACCTCGCCGTACTGGTATTGGGCGCCGTTCTGCAGGATCGTCTCCCAATAGACCGAATGCGTGCCGAGCTCGTCCGGCAGCTCGACGTGCTTGGCCGCGTCGAAGCGGAAGCCGTCCACGCCGTCCGCGACGGCCTGGACGAGGAATTCCTTCATCTTGTTCGCGGCGGTCTGGTTCTGCGTGTTGATGTCCCACAGGCCGAGCAGATGGCACTGGGTCACCTGCCAGCGGTTGGAATAGTTGATGTTGTCGCCGTTCGCGCCGGAGCAGTTGGAACGCGAGTGGAACAGGCTCGTGTCCTTCCAGTCGGAGTCGATGGCGTTCCAGTCGGAGGTGAAGTGGTTGGCGACCACGTCGACGATGATGCGCACGCCGTACTTGTGCGCCTCGGCGGTCAGGGCTTTGAGATCGTCCTCGGTGCCGACGACGAAGTTGCCGATCTTCGTGTTCGTGGGCTGGTAGACGTAGTACCAGTTCTCGGTGAACTTCTTGCCGTTCGCGCTGTTGACCTTGATATGGCTCATCGGTTCGGTCTGCACGGAGGTGTAGCCGGCCTCGGCGATGGCGGCCATGTTCTTGCGTATGGTGTCGAACGACCACATCCACGCGTGCAGGATGGCGCCGGAATCCATGGATTCGGTCAGGCCGTACTTTTCGCGGGCCGCCTCGAAGGTGGCGTTGCCGCGCGTGTTGGCGTAGCTGTCGGTGACGCCCGTGTCGGCGCTGGCCGACATGGTGGCCACGGACATGCCGCCGAACAGCGTGGCTGCGGCGGCGATCCATGCCACGGCCTTCTTGCTGAATTTGGCAGTGATGGTGAGAGGGGAGCGGCGGTGCGGCAGCTTCTTCGGCTGCGCGTGCCGGGGGCCGCTGGTGCCGGAATGCACGGCGTCCTCCTCCGAATCCGATGGATACCCGGTATGCATGAATGCTCCTTTGCTTGTTGTGGGTTGCCGGCGATGCCAGCGTTATCATTGCGAAGGCGCAGAAAGGGCACCTACGTGGTGGATACGTTGGCATCTAGGGGATTCACTTTTCTGAGGGCAAAGCTCGACCTAAGCCCTGAACTTCTGGTTCCGGCTCATTCCGGGTGGAGCGAAGTCGTGCTCTTCGCAGCATCTTTGCTTATCTCTTACCTTCGTATGGTAAGGCAGCCTGCAAATGTTGTCAATTTGGTGAGTCGCGTTGTTGGATGAGTGGGGTTCTTGAGATGCCAACGTATCCAGTGGGTATGTGCTGCACGATTCAGTGTTTCGCTGTTTGTCGAGAGCGCTGCGGACGATGAGAAAGGCCCGCATCTCGCGGGCGTGATCCGCTCCGGAAATCAAGACTCATCGGTCCCGGAACTGAGCCGCGCGCCGCGCCCATCGCGTCATCCCTTGGACTACACGCGCATCGCGCAGGCTGACGGCCAACTGTCGTACTGATCGAATGTCGCTCGTGGCCCTCATATCAGTCCTAACGTTAGGAATATCTAACATTCCAATAAATGTTATCTAATCCTAACATTGCGGATGGTTGCTATGATGATTCGACGGCGAAACCATGTTTCCCACAAAACATGATGGCTTCTCATATGTAGTATTCGGATGCTTTGGTGCTGCCTCGATGGTGGACGAGGCCTTCCGCTTCCATGCGTTTCAGCAGTCGTAGGGTGGTGGTGTAGCTTTTGCCGTAGTGTTCGGCGATCTGCGGTCCCGATGCCGCACCACCCAAGGATCGGATGATTTGGATGATGCGATCGGATTTCGACGATGACGTGGTCCCGTTGGTTTCCCGCTTACCACTGTCGGCTAATCCGTATGTGCCGTCGCCGTGGGATGACACCATTTTCAACGTCGACAGGTCACGCAACGCCAGGGCCACGCGCTCCCGGTCAAGACTGGTCCGTCGTCCGATCTCGGTTGCGTTCAATGCCCCGTACTGGTGTAGGGTCGCGAACGTGATCAACGATTCGACCGGCAATGCGGACCCTCGCCTGGCGGTCGCGTCGTCGACCAGACGTACGAATGATTCATCTACTGCGGCGTTCCGCAGGAACAGCACGACTTCTTCGGAGGTGGATTGCGAATAGTCAGGCAGCGGGCGGCTGGAGGCGGCCGTTCTCGCGAAGATCCGATCGATGCCGCGTCCCGTCCGTTCCACGTATCCGCATCGTTTCATGACATCCGCCAATCGGGGATTCCTCGGGGTCGGTGAGACCGTGAGCAGGTTGCCGAGGTTGACGCCGCGCATGAACCCGCCGGGATTGGCCACGGTCAGACCGGTTTCGTCCAGTTGGAACCGTACCGGCATCATGATGGTATAGTCGCGGTGGCAGAACGCGTTGGCCATGATTTCACGGAACGCGCTGCCGTCATAGGCGGAGAAGTTGGCGTGCTGCGATCCGAGCATGATCTCCGTCTTCGGATTCCACGGGGTGAGGAGCTCCTCGATCCGTTTGAACATATGGACCAACGGCATGCGCAGCCGTTCGTCCACGACCGGGGACCCGTCCCGCATGACCTGGAACGTCGCCGTCGCGGTCGGCACGCGACGCACGAGCGCCTGTTTCGTGCCGATCATCACGATTCCGGCGATCGTCGGCACAACGCTGCCATCCCGCGTCTGCCGGGTCGTCAATCCCAGTGCGCCATCGAAATCGGCGTCGGACAACGACAGCATCTCATCGTCCGCATGCGTTCTCGCGATCCCCTCCCGCAACATGTCGCGGGCCCGCGGATCAAGATCCGACAGATCCCCTTCGGGCGCCGGCTGCGCGCTGTAATCGTAGCTGCCAATGGACGACAGACGGGAAACGAACTCGTACGGATACATGGTGACGACCTCGGGCTCCCCGTCCGCCTTGAGCACCCGATGAACGACCCTGCCGCTCCTCATGCAAGTCAGCTGCGAGGACTCGTCCACATCAATAGCGACCACACGAAGACCGTCAACATTGAGCACGGCGGGGCGCACCTGTACCGGGGGAACCGTGTTGTTGAAGACGTACGCCGCCAACTGGGTGATGTTCCCATGCTCACGGCTGACGCCGGTCGGCGTGCCATCATCCTCGACGCCGAGATACAACGTACCGCCGTTGGTGTTGGCGAACGCCACCACATTGGCGATGATCACCGAGTCATCGACCGGTCCAGAACGCTCGCTCTTGAACTCTACACGGAGCGACTCTCGAGAAGGAACCGGCGAAACGTCGTTCATTGATCCCAATCCTTCCATTATTCCTATCAATGATAGGAATAATCCTATCATTGATAATAAAAAAAGAGCAATGTGGCATCAACGCGGATGCTCCCCCCGTTCGTCTCCGTGCCAACGTATATAGGACATACGGTACAGTTCTACATTCCGTCGTTTGTCGAGAGACTTGCGGACGATGAGAAAGGCCTGCATCTCGCGGGCGTGATCCGATAAAGCGCTTTGGTTGCGCGACTGCCTTGCACTCGCGGGGATTGACTTGGTGGCCGGTGAAGGTCTATGATCTAGAAACTAAAGATAAAACGATAGGGTTGTATGCAAGTTTTGGACACTTATGTACATATCTGTCTCAACAAAGGAGTGATTATGACAGATGCACATGAATTGCCGCTCGTAGTCCCTCCAATGGGCCGAGCATCGCATTACTGGCTGCCCGATGATGACGCCTACATGTCCAGAACGGAGCGCAAACGGGGAACAGGCCCATACGAGTCGGCCGTTCCTCCTGCCATTGCCGGGCTGCAATTGGCCATCCCCCATGATCTGGTAGCGGATTTGGAGGAGTCCGCGAGAATGTTGGGGGAGTTGGATGCGTACGCCGCGACCAAGCTTGGCGTCAAGGACCGGGTGCTGGGCCCCATGTCATCCATCTTGTTGCGTACGGAATCGACGTCGTCCTCACAGATTGAGAATCTTACGGTGGGGGCCAAAAATCTGGCGTTGCAGGAGATCGGTGAGGGAAAGAGCAATAATGCCGCAGTCGTGGTGGGCAATGTCAGGGCCATGGAGGCTGCTCTGGCATGGTCCGAACATCTTGACGAGCAGGGGCTGCTTGCCATGCACAAGGCATTGCTGTCCGCGCAGTTCGGATGGGAGGCCTATGCCGGGCGCTTCCGCAATGAATTGGTGTGGATCGGAGGCAGCAGCCACGGTCCGGTTCATGCCAGTCATGTCGGACCGCAGCCGGAATTGGTGGAACCGGCGATTCTCGATATGCTCAAGTTCCTGCAGCGTGACGATTTGCCGGTAATCGTGCAGTGCGCCATCGCACACGCCCAGTTCGAAACGATCCATCCGTTCGCGGACGGCAACGGCAGAGTAGGCCGGGCGCTGGTCCATGCCGTGCTGCGCAACAAGGGACTGGTCCGCAACGTGACGCCGCCGGTATCCGCCGGTTTGTTGACGGATACAAGTCGATATTTCCATGCACTGCAGCAATACCGTGACGGCGATGCACGGCCGATCGCGATGTGCTTCACGTCTGCCTGTCGCTACGCGTCGGTGACGGGCATACGCCTGATCGATGCATTGGAACACCAGCTGGATGAATCCCGAGAGGCACTGCGCGGAGTGCGTGCGGGTGCCACCGCATGGAACGTGCTTCCGCTGCTTATCGAACAGCCGATCATCAATCGTGAATATCTGACCGTCAAATTGGGGCTGACACAGAAAACGGCGGACCGGGCCATCGACACGCTGACCAAGTACGGAGTGTTGACCGAAATCATGGGCGGACGCAGAAACGCCGTGTGGGCGCATCAAGGCATCCTGCAGGTGCTGGACGATTACGCCGCGCAGCTCAGAAGAAGATAAAGGACAGTGGAAAGAAATCCCTATTTCCCGAAAGGCCGACCGCCGTTGTCGGAGCGAGCGCTGTCGATCTGGGCGAAAAGCGTATACCGGGACCCTCGAGACGAACGGTACCTTCAGCTTTGGCAGCACCTGGAAGACACCGGCGAAATCGCGTCGTACGTATGGGACGAATTCGTGGCCGACGATGTTGCGGATCTGATCGCCCAAGACATTGGCGATAAAGACTCTGCCGGAATGCTATATCGGTTCGTCGCCGCGATCCACGATGTGGGCAAGGCCTCTCCGGCCTTCGTCGCGCAAGTCCCACGATTCGCTGATGCAGTACGTGCGACCGGCCTGCGCATTGATCCGTCCGTCGCCGGAGATGAGCTGCGATCACGATACCGGCACGAACTCGTGGGAAGTTGGACGGTCGAATCATGGTTGGAACGGCAGGGCCTGCGCATCGGCGACGGCACGCTGGCGCACGGCATGGCCGGCATCGTCGCCGGCCACCACGGCACGTCGTTGAACGCGGAGAAGCAGGAGCTTCGCCGTCGCTATCGGTACGGGACATTCGCCGGAAACGAGGATTGGGAGACAGTACGGTTTGAGTTGCTCGACTGGATTGCCGAGCGTACAGGCGTTCTGCCGGTGCTGCATGGCATGCGTGAACGTCCGCTGCGCAGACGCACGCAAATTCTGCTGACCGCGCTGGTCATCATCGCCGATTGGATTGCGAGTGACAGCCGCTTGTGCTCGCTGAACGAATCACCGGCGGATGAACATCGTTTTGATCCGAGACGACGTGCGGCGCGCGCATGGCGGATGCTCGCATTGCCTGAACCATGGCGCGCGTCCATGCCGACCATGTCGGCAGACGAACTGTTCTCCCGGCAATTCGACATCCCCCATGCCAAGCTCCGCCCGGTCCAGCAGGAGGCAGTACGTATGTCCAAGAACATGACCGAGCCCGGACTGATGATCATCGAGGCGAACATGGGCGAGGGCAAAACCGAGGCGGCACTGCTGTCGGCCGAAATCATCGCCGCGAAATTCCATTGCGGCGGCATCTACTATGCGCTGCCCACGCAAGCGACCGTCAACGCCATGTTCACGCGCGTGCTTGACTGGATCGGGCATCTGCCGGCCGAAGACCGCCGCATGATGACATCCCTGTTCCTGGCGCACGGCAAACGCGAACTCAACGACGAATACGAAACGCTACGTGAACGATGGTTCGACGACGGGCACGGTCTGGACGACGCGTTCCGGGATCTTCCTTCCGTCGGATCCGTGGATGATGATCCGGATCCAGCGCGGACTGGTTCGCGGGCGGATAGGTCCAGGAACGAGGCTGCGCTGCAGGCCGTGGTCAACTCGTGGCTGACCGGCCGCAAACGAGGACTTCTTTCGAATTTCGTGGTCGGCACCATCGATCAGGTGCTGATGGCGGGTTTGCGATGCAAACACGTGGTGTTGCGGCATCTGGCGTTGGCAGGCAAAGTGGTGATCCTGGACGAAATCCACTCGAACACCGCATACATGAACGTATACATGGAAACCGTGCTCGCATGGCTCGGCACATACGGAGTGCCGGTGATCATGCTTAGCGCCACCCTGCCGCAGGACAGACGCAGGGCGTTTCTCGAAGCATACCGGCAGGGCGCCAACGCGGCGGCATGCGCGGAACCGATGCCGAAACCAGCCTCTATGACGCCGGGACCACAACCGTTGAGGATGGAACACGATGGCGAGGAAGCGCTGTCTCATGTTCTCAGCCGCATACCGATGCGGCGCCGAATCGCCTCACGCTCCAACGAACCGTCCCCGGACGATGGCGGGCAGCGAAGCTCCGCAACGACGGCCGATAATCCCAGTAATCCCAGTAACACGTGCGTCGACCGGCACTCAGACGATCATGCGCATCGACAGTTGGACCTGCGATATCCGCTGATCTCAACATCAACGGCAAACGGCATCGCCGACATATCGCCCGCGTCCTCCGGACGAGCCACCGAAATCACCGTATCGATGATCTCAGACGACGATGAATCGCTGGTACGGCTGTTGCGGGACCGGCTCAAGGAAGGCGGCTGCGCCGTCGTCATCAGAAACACCGTCTCACGCGCGCAGCGAACCTACGATCTGCTGAAGCGACGGTTGAGCACGGACGTGACCCTATCCCACTCCAGATTCCTCGCATTCGACAGAGCACGCGCGGACCGTGAACTGATTCGCAGATACGGCAAGCACAGTTCGGCCGACAATCACGGCCAGCGCAACGGAGTCGTCGTCGCGACGCAGGTCGTGGAGCAATCGCTGGACGTCGACTTCGATCTGATGATCACCGACATCGCGCCGATCGACCTGATCCTGCAGCGAGCCGGCCGACTGCACCGCCATCATCGGGGAGACGGGGAATGCGAGCGTCCCCGTCCGTTACGATCCGCGCAGCTGGTCATCACCGGCATCGACGAATACTCGCCGACCAAGCCTTCGACGTTCGCCAAAGGACTGGAACATGTGTACCAGCGGTATCTGCTGATGCGCTCGCTGGCGGTGCTCCGTGTGACGCCGGCATCACCGGCCACGGTGACGATTCCGGACGATATCCCGCGTCTGGTGCAAACCGTGTATGCGGACGGCGACATCTGCCCGAAGGAATGGAGAACCGGCACTGACGGCGAGCAGGCGGCGCGCGCGGCCATGCGGTCCGTCATCGACAACAGCGAAAACGAAGCCGGCCAACTGCGGATCCTCAACCCGCAATACGCAAAGGATCCGTTCTCGCTCGACGGCTGGCTGTACACCTGCGTTCCCGATCCCGATACGCCCGGAACGTCGCGGCAGCAGCTCGTCTCGGCCGGCGTGAGGGAAAGTGATGATTCCTTCGAAGTCGTCGTGCTGCAGCAGGATGCGGACGGCAATCTTCAACTGCCGGCCTGGGGAGCGTTCGCATCGGCGGAACCGTTGCCGGCCGGCATAGGGGCGCCCGACCGTCGGCAGACGAGAGACATCCTGTCCTGCACGATCTCCCTCGGACAGTCATCATTGGCCGGAAACGACATCGACTCCGTCATCGAGACGCTCGAAGCGTCGGTGCCGGAGCAATGGCGCACCTACATGGTGCAAAACCGCGATTTGGCCGGGCAGCTACTCGTCGTACTTGACGACAAAGGACACGCCCAATACACCATTCATGATTCCAAAGCGAAAGGTGGAAGAATGAGAACACTACGCTTCCAATACTCGACGGAGAGAGGATGGGCGACGGATGCCAAGTAGCGGAACTTCCTTCAACCTTATGGACCGGCCATGGATTCCCGTCACGATGCTGTCGGACGGATCGCATAGGGAACTGTCCATCATCGAGACGTTCGAACAGGCCGGCGACATCCGCAGCATCGACGGCGACATGCCGTTGCAGCGATTTGCGTTAAGCCGTTTGCTGGTTGCGATGCTGTACGGCCGGTTCGGGCATGATCTCGACGTCGACGATTGGAAAAGCCTGTACGATTATGGGGCCGGGAACCCGTCGCTTATGCAGGCGATCCTCGAATACTGCGACGAATGGCGATACCGGTTCGACCTGTTCGACGACCGGTACCCGTTCTATCAGGTTGCGGGACTGCACACGGCCAAGCATGAGACGTCCGGACTCGAACGGCTGATCCTGGACGTGCCGAGCGGAGAACCGTTCTTCACCACGCGCATGGGTGACGGACTGCAGTCGATACGCGCCGCCGAAGCCGCGCGCTGGCTGGTGACCGTGCAGGCATACGACGCTTCGGGCATCAAATCCGGCGCGGTGGGGGATCCGCGCGTCAAAGGCGGCAAAGGATACCCGATCGGCGTGGCCTGGACCGGGCACTTGGGCGGGTACCTGGTCGAAGGAACGAACCTGTGGCAGACGCTGATGCTCAATTACGTCAGCCAGGACGTGTTCGAATCCGGAGAGGCCGCCTCCGTGCAATGGGACGATGACAAGCCCGTGTGGGAACGTGAACCGCTCACCCAGCAAGCCACGAAGGGATTCGACCAGCCTGTGGAACGAACGGGAGACACCTCGTTCTTCCATGGACCGGCCACACTGATGACATGGCAGGGCCGACGTATGCTGCTCGTCCATGACGACGAAACCGTCACCGGCGTGCTCGTATGCAACGGAGACCGTCTCAAACCGCAGAACGCCCAACACCATGAACCCATGACCGCGTGGAGACGCAGCCCCACGCAGGAGAAGGCGTTGAAACGACCCGTGGTGTACATGCCGCGCAAACATGATCCGTCGCGGGCCCTCTGGCGAGGATTGCCGCTCCTGCTGGCCACCCATGACTCAGGGAACCCGACCGGCGGCGATGACTTCATTCGTCCCTACTCGTTGAAATGGCTGTCCAAAGCCTGTCCGGAACGGTCGATTCCCGTACGGCTGCACGCATTTGGGGTCGAATACGGCAACAATGACGCCGTCATCGATGCAACCGTCGACGATACTCTTGACATCAGCCTTGTCGTCCTCACCACCGACAACCCACAGATGGGGCAGATGATCCAAGACGCCGTCGACAAAACCGATCAGGGCATCCGGGCGCTGCGCAATCTGGCGGCCAATATCGCATTGTCCGAAGGCAAACCGACCGAAGCGCCGCAGCAGCGAGCGGCGGAACTGGGCTACTCCGCATTCGACGGCGCATTCCGACAGTGGCTGCGCGGCATCGACCATGACGACAATCCGGAAACGCTCAGCAGAGATTGGTACAGCCAGGCCAGACAACTGCTGCAGCGTCTCGGTTCACACCTCGCCGGACAGGCATCGCCCAAGGCGATCGTCGGACGTGATGTGAATGTGAACGGCACCACCCAACACTACAGTGCGGCGCTCGCCGAAATATGGTTCCGTAGTCGAGTCAACGGCATCTTCAACCAGACCGCGACGGAACGCGCCAATCATCGCGACTCGGCGAATCAGAGCGACAACGACGGCACAAACGCATAACCGAAAAAATGAACAGTAAAGAAAGGAGAAAAGGACATGGCATCATCCGATGACGATGCAAGAGCCGTGACTCGGGCCAATCTGACACCATTCGGAACATGGGTCGCAAAACAAGCGCGGATGCTGGCGTCCGGCGGACGTGACGAGGCGGGAATCGGACACACAGGCTACCTGAACAACGAATCCTCCGCGACGGCCGCCATAGCCAAATTGAGGCGTGCCGTCGGGCATGAAGTGGGTGCCGATCCGGACATCTTCGACTGGACCATGCCCGGCATCGCCGATCCGACGGTCAGCGGGGATCCCGGCCGGTACGCCGACGAGCCGTCGCCGCAGGAGCGCGCGGCCCACGCGGCGATCACGTTGTTCGCGATGCATCAGCAGTCGATCCACGAAACCTCGATGCACACCGACGGCAACGTGTCGCTGGGACGTGCGGTCGGTCGCATGGCATGCGGCAACTTCAACGAAAACGGCATCAGGCGTCGATTCGACAAGCTGCAGACCGCAAACAGCTGGAAAGAACTGACCGGTCACGCGCGCAGCCTGATCAGCCTGCTCAAACGGGAGCGCATCGCGTTGAACTACGGTCTGCTGGCGCAGGATCTGCTGTCGCTGCGCGCGGACCGTACCCGCGCGAACGCCGTGCGTACCCGGTGGGGAAGGGATTTTCAAAGCGCCTACCGGCGAGCGCAAGCCGAAGACCAACGAACCGACGACTAGCGGTTGCCATCGGGACATGAGGCGAACCGGATCCGGACAGGTCCCACGTTGACACGAAACATTCCAATCACATCAGCCACCATCACCTACCATCACCTACCATCAGCAAAGGAACCATCATGACGACCACTGACAAGGCGAACCGTACCATCGTCGAGATCCACGTGTTGGAAACCACCGCCGCGGGCAATCTGAACCGCGACGATACCGGAAGCCCCAAAACCCAGGAATACGGCGGCTTTACCCGCGCCCGCGTGTCCAGCCAGGCGTGGAAACGGCCCACGCGTGAGGCATTCAAAGAACTGCTGGACCCCAAGGATCTGGGCGTGCGTACCAAGCGTGTCGTGGAACTGTTGCGCAACCGCATCCTGGCTCGTGCTCCGCAGACGGATGAGGAACTTGCCGTGAACCTCGCCGAAAGCATCCTGCGCGACGGAGCCGGCATCAAACTGGACAAGCCGCGCGCCAAAAAAGACGCCACGGCCGACGACGAGCTGCAGCAGTCGAAGTACCTGCTGTTTCTTGGCAACCGCCAGTACGATTATCTCGCTGATGTTGCGGTGGAGGCCTTGACGCAGGATGATCCGGTCAAGTTCGTGAAATCCGAGAAGAAGCGCATCAAGCAGATCGTCGCGGACGACCGGTCCGTCGACGTGGCGATGTTCGGTCGCATGGTCGCCGACGACACCGACCTGAACGTGGATGCCGCCGTGCAGGTGGCGCATGCCGTCAGCGTGCACGCGGTCGACTCCGAATCGGACTTCTTCACCGCGGTCGACGACATCAGGCGGGAGAGCGACGATTCCGGCGATTCCGGCGCGGCCATGGTCGGGCAGATCGAATTCAATGCGGCAACCTACTACCGATACGCGAACGTGGATGTCAACCGGTTGAACGATACATTGGGCGACGTCAACGCAACGGCCAAGGCGGTCGCGGCATTCGTGAAAGCGTTCCTGATCAGCATGCCGAAAGGCAAGATCAACACGTTCGCGCAGGGCACCCTGCCCGATCTGGTGGTGGTGAACGTGCGTGACACGCAGGCGGTGAATCTGGTCGGCGCGTTCGAGAAGCCGGTCGAACCCGACTACGTGCGGCATGCCACCGAGGCGTTGGTGCGGCGGCAGAAGGAGTTCGATGAGGCATACGACATCACGCCGGTGCATACGTGGGTGGTGCGTGTCGGGGATGCGACGGAAGCCGCGGAAGGGACCGACGGACTGGTCGAACAGCGCTCCACCATGCGGCAGCTGCTCGACGGGCTCGAAACGATCGTGACGCAGCGGCTGAACTCGGTATCGGATTCGGCATCGGATTCGGCATCGGACTCGGTGGAGTGACGCCATGCCGGTACTTTTGATACGTTTGGCGGCACCATTGCAGTCATGGGGCGCCAGCAGCCGCTTTACACGACGGGAAACCGAACCGATGCCTACGAAAAGCGGCGTCATCGGGATGATCGCCGCCGCTTTGGGCATCGGACGTGAGGAATCCCTCGAACGATTCGCCGGACTCCGGTTCGGCGTGCGCATCGATCAGCCCGGAACCGTGATGCGCGACTTCCACACGGCCGAAGACCTGAAAAACGAGCGACCGGGCGGCAAACGGCAGATGCTGCCACTATCGATCCGGTACTATCTGCAGGATGCCGTGTTCCTCGTCGGGCTGGAAAGTCCGGACGGCGACGAACTCGAACGATACCGGTCCGCGTTGGCCGCGCCGCACTATCAGCTTTTTCTCGGACGCCGATCCTGCCCGCCGGACGGTCCGATCCGGACCTGGATATCACAGGAGCCGCTGGAAGACGCGTTGCGTCATATGCCATGGTGTGCGGCGGAATGGTATCAGAGGAAAGCCCTGCGGGATGCCTCGCTGTTCCCGGAGCGATGCTTCGCGCAGATCATCGTGGAACCGTTGGCTGATGAAACAGGCAAAGATGGGACCGGATTCGTAGATGCGATCAATGACGAACCGGTCAGTTTCGATCCGCGGGGACGACGGTGGCAGGCAAGACGGGTGAAACGACTGGCCGAAGGCATGCGTCCGGCGCCGACGGTCAAAACGTCACCGGTCCCGCCAACGAACCAGGGCGCCGGCAGCGTCGAACCGGCGGGGACGGATCCCATCGCTTCGAGCGATGACATCATCTTCAACACCATCGCGAACGCAACGGAGGAACAGTCATGACGCAATTCACCAGAATCACGGTGGATCCGCGCAACCGCCACGCACGTTGGGCGATGATGTCGCTGGAACGGCTGCACGCAATCGTGGCCAGGTCCGTGGAAAGCGGGAATGGGCGCTCCGACGACACCCGCGCATTGTGGCGTCTGGATCCGGGACGCAACGGAGAAGCCGGTCGTCTGTATATCGTTTCGCAAGCCGCTCCGGATCGGGCCATACTGTGCGAGGAATTCGGCATGGGACGCGAGTCCTCGGGATACGCGACATGCGACTATGAACCGTTCCTCAATCGACTGGCGATCGGGCAGGAATGGGGATTCCGGCTCAAGGCGAATCCCACGAAATCCATCCCCTCCGGCAAACCCGGCGTGCGGGGCAAACGAGTCGGCGTGGTGACCGTCGAAGAGCAGATCGCATGGCTTGGGGCGCGCGCCCGGGAATACGGGTTCCACATGCCGATCAATCGCTTGGAATTGCCGGAAATCGTTGTGAGGGACTCTCGGAAGGTACGGTTCGACAGACAAGGCTCCGAAGTCACGCTTGCGTCCGCGACTTATGACGGGGTGCTCGCCGTAGACGATCCGGAACTGCTGCGCCGGGCGCTGACGCAAGGCATCGGCAGAGCCAAGGGCTATGGGTTCGGATTGCTGACGCTGGTGCCCATACGTGGCGATTCGGTTCCGAAAGAGTCGCGATGAGCGGCTTCGCCGGCATACGACCGCCTTCGCTGACCTCGCTGGTGCGCATGCAGGATCGGATGACGTTCCTGTATGCGGAGCACTGCGTGGTCAGTCGCGCCGACAATGCGGTGACGATCACCGATTCGCGGGGAACGGTACATGTTCCGGCAGCGGCGCTAAGCGTGCTGATGCTGGGACCCGGCAGCAACATCACCTATGCGGCCGTCTGCCTGCTGGGAGAATCCCGAGCGACCTGCATATGGGTGGGGGAGCGCGGCGTGCGATACTACTGCCATGGGGCGTCGCTGGCGCAATCCACGCGACTGCTTGAAGCACAGGCGAAACTCGTGTCTTCCGAACGGACCCGCGTGAAAGTCGCCCGGCGCATGTACGCGATGCGATTCCCCAACGAGCCTACCGACGGACTGACCATGCAGCAGCTATTGGGCAAGGAAGGAACCCGGGTCCGTCGGGCGTACGAGCGCGAATCATTGCGTACGGGAGTGCCTTGGTCCGGCAGATCCTACAAGGTCGACGACTTCGACGATGCCGACGATGTGAACCGCGCTCTGTCCGCGGCGAACACCTCACTGTATGGCGTAGTGCATGCAGTGATCGTGGCTTTAGGGTGTTCGCCGGGGCTCGGTTTTGTCCATGCGCGCAACGAACGCAGTTTCGTGTACGACATCGCGGATTTGTACAAGGCGGAGATCACCATACCGCTGGCGTTTGATCTGGTGGCGATGCAGATTGCGGATATATCGGCCGCGGCTCGACGAGGTATGCGAGATCGTATGAAAGACGGCAAATTCCTACGCCGTTGCGTGAAAGACATACGATCATTGCTGCTGACCGAGGACGAGTTGGCGGCTGAGCCGTTGGAGGTTCAGGACGTTACCACGCAGCTGTGGTCCGGAGCAAGCGGATATACGGATGCGGGGCGGAACCATTCATCGGATCCGGATGGCGGGTCGGTCGCATCGAATCGGAGTATGGCGGCGGATGCCTCGAACCTTCTTGCGGAAGGACTCGTCGAAGAACCTGTTGACGAGTTCGGATGGATCGATGAAGATGGTGACGCCTCGACGTGGACCGTACGTGACGAATATCGGGGAGCTGCCACATGATAGTCGTGGTGCTGACGGTGTCTCCGCCGAAATTGCGCGGGCATTTGACCAGATGGCTGCTCGAGATTTCGCCCGGCGTATATGTTGGCAAGGTTTCCGCCCGGGTCCGGGACTTGTTATGGGATCAAATTGTGGAGCACATCGGAATCGGTCGGGCAACCATGGTCTATCCATCGGATAACGAACAGGGCATGGCATTCCGAGTACACGGACAAGAATGGCATCCGGTCGATTACGATGGCCTTACGCTGATCATGCGGCCGAACAGCAATCAGGAACAACGACGAAAGGGAGCCAGCAAAACCGGATGGAGCAACGCTTCACGATATCGCAAATACGGCAGATGAGCGGCATTCGTACTGAAACAGTTCAGCCGCAGGCCACTCGACGATGCATCACTGCGCCAATCCAATTTTTCCGCTTCCCCGTGCGCGCCATTTCCGCATAAAATCAGACTGTCCGCTCCGCATACGCGGGGATGATCCGTTCACTTCCTCCGTTTCGACAACAGACAAGAAGTCCGCTCCGCATACGCGGGGATGATCCGCATCGTTGGCGGTGGTGTCAATGAGGTCAGTGGTCCGCTCCGCATACGCGGGGATGATCCGTCATGCGTCACAGGGTTGACCGACTTGTTGTAGTCCGCTCCGCATACGCGGGGATGATCCGTTCTTATGGTCGAGTTTCATCGTTCCCTCCTGGTCCGCTCCGCATACGCGGGGATGATCCGCTCCCGGCGGGCGTGCAGACGGCGGCGTCCACGTCCGCTCCGCATACGCGGGGATGATCCGGTTTTATCATGGATACCATCGTTGAAATTGACGTCCGCTCCGCATACGCGGGGATGATCCGTGCTTGGATATGAAAATACCGCCGCCCCGGATGTCCGCTCCGCATACGCGGGGATGATCCGCGCCCGACCATGCCATAGCCACCGCACGCCGTGTCCGCTCCGCATACGCGGGGATGATCCGCGCTCGGCAGTCTGGTGCATCTGGTGACGATCGTCCGCTCCGCATACGCGGGGATGATCCGGATGGAGCGAATAATGGTCAGCGCACAAATCCGTCCGCTCCGCATACGCGGGGATGATCCGAAACACGCGCGCGGTTTCCGCGATAGGTGCCGGTCCGCTCCGCATACGCGGGGATGATCCGCGCGGTGGCCGTGGCCGCATCAGCCGAGGCCAGTCCGCTCCGCATACGCGGGGATGATCCGGCATGTTCGACCAAACCGGAAGCCTCGGAACCGTCCGCTCCGCATACGCGGGGATGATCCGGAAAGAACACCATGGCCGAAACGATCTCGTTTGTTCGCTCCGCATACGCGGGGATGATCCGCGCCGATCGGCACCGACAACGCCGGGCCGACCGTTCGCTCCGCATACGCGGGGATGATCCGGAGCTCCAGCAGCAGCTCACCAGCGAGCAGTCGTTCGCTCCGCATACGCGGGGATGATCCGCCTACTACCTGACACCAGCAAGCCCACACACAGTTCGCTCCGCATACGCGGGGATGATCCGTGCCAATGGTCGATGATCTGCTGGTAGCGTTCGTTCGCTCCGCATACGCGGGGATGATCCGGCGAGCACGAGCCGCGTGCTGCGTGTCAGCGGGTTCGCTCCGCATACGCGGGGATGATCCGCCCGGGC
Source organism: Bifidobacterium amazonense (assembly GCF_018555435.2). Lineage (GTDB taxonomy): Bacteria > Actinomycetota > Actinomycetes > Actinomycetales > Bifidobacteriaceae > Bifidobacterium > Bifidobacterium amazonense. The sequence goes on along the minus strand of NZ_JAFEJT020000029.1, from coordinate 18,372 downwards.
GTGTAAACGCCTTAAAGCCTACTACGTTCGCTCCGCATACGCGGGGATGATCCGTCGGCGATTTTCCCAGATCGTCGACTCCCTGAGTTCGCTCCGCATACGCGGGGATGATCCGCGTTGGTGGACCCGAGCGTGATCGACTACTCGGTTCGCTCCGCATACGCGGGGATGATCCGTCGGCGCGCAGGCTCTCATCGTCCACCAAGGTGTTCGCTCCGCATACGCGGGGATGATCCGACGCTCAACGTCGGTCCAATCGTCCGAATCATGTTCGCTCCGCATACGCGGGGATGATCCGGTCGCGAACGAGAGCATCAGCGTGACCCGTTTGTTCGCTCCGCATACGCGGGGATGATCCATCGTACGTGGTCACGTTCACGGTGCCGGACGAGTTCGCTCCGCATACGCGGGGATGATCCGGCATCATCAACGGCATCACCGGCAGCATCGGCGTTCGCTCCGCATACGCGGGGATGATCCGGCAATCACGACAGATCGAATCAGGCTCCAGTCGTTCGCTCCGCATACGCGGGGATGATCCGATGCGTTCTTCTGCGCGCATGGTTTTCTTGGGGTTCGCTCCGCATACGCGGGGATGATCCGGCGGGTTCTCGGCTTTCCCGAGGTACGGCTTGGTTCGCTCCGCATACGCGGGGATGATCCGGAGCTCCCATGAGCGACGCGATACCCTACCAGGTTCGCTCCGCATACGCGGGGATGATCCGAGGGCGGTGTATTCGTCGTGTTCCGCGGTGATGTTCGCTCCGCATACGCGGGGATGATCCGCTGGGTCTCCCAGATGGCGACGAACGCGAGGAGTTCGCTCCGCATACGCGGGGATGATCCGCAGCTCACGTCGGACGCGGCCACCGCCGCCAAGTCCGCTCCGCATACGCGGGGATGATCCGCAGACGATGGCGCTCACCGTATCGGCCGTGGCGTCCGCTCCGCATACGCGGGGATGATCTGGGCCGGGCGATCCCGGTGCTCGACTGGGAGAGATCCGCTCGGCATACGTGGGGATGATCCGGGTGCGATGATCCGTCCGGGAAGGACCGGTACGTCCGCTCTGCATCAGCGGGGATGATTCATGGTCGGCCTCCGCGACCGCATTGCCGCCACTGTGCGCTCCGCATACGCGGAGGGGGCGTGATCCGGCAAACCTTCAGCGCACCCATGACCGGTGTCTGCATGGTTTCGGTATTACGTTTTGCATGATGCAGTGCTGTTATGGCAGTGGTTTGTCATGCTTGGCCACTTCGGGCTTGTTCGTATGGGGTGTGCCGTGATCTGCTGTCACACAGTGTTGGAAAACACTCCTGCTGGCGAAGCGTGACAGCGTTGGTGTCATACTTCGTCCGAAAGAGGCGATATGGGTCGGGCATGGCAGGCGGTGTTTCATGGGATCCCAGTGATACCAACGATCAGCCGTCATATGGTCCGAAACTGTGCGCATGCTACGTGTCATGTCTTGCTGAAAGTCTTGGTTTTCGTGAAGGTGTGACATCGAATCATGCCACACTTGAACCATTCGCCCGTTTTCATACAAAGCGTGACAGCAGTCGAGCGGTACGATCTTCCGCAGCGAATATGGCTGGGGGGGGGTGTTCGCGACGCCGATGCGCATGGTCGCAAAAACGCATCGTCCGCTCCGCGTACGCGGGGATGAACCGCAAATGGGCCAGTTCAAGGGCCCGTCGGCAAGTCTGCTCCGCGTATGCGGGGTCGTTGCCGGTAAGTGATGCGTTAGGGGGTGGATAGTATGATGGCGGGAGGTTGTAGGGTTGCGGCGAAGCCGCGATATGACATGGGAATGGGTGTGCGCAGTGTTGGATGCTGAATGGCAGGGGCCGTCCGACGAGGACGGGGAGGATCCCGCGAAGGATGTCGATCTGAGCTTCCCGTCGGTCGACGGGGATGATGATCTGCCGGTTGCCGGTCCGAAATCGGCGGATTCCGGCAATCATGGGGCGCCGGAATGGGGTGCCCCGCTGCTCGACACGTCGACGGTCGATATGTCGGATGACATTCCGTCCGTGGAGATCCCGACCATCACCCTGCCTCCGACGCTGCAGGAAGGCGCCCGCAGAAAGCCGGCGCTGCCGGATCTGCCGCCGATCCCGCCGCTGGGTCCGGTCGTGAGTGAACATACGCCGGCATCATCGGAGGCGCCGACCCAGGCTCTCGCAACGGGGCCGGACAAACTGTCGGCAACCGTGCCGCTCCCGGCCGCCGACGCGGCGACGGAAGTTATACCGGCCGCACACGATGCGTCCGAGACGAAGCCGAACGTTCCGTCGGCCGACTCCTCAGCGTATTCCGTCGGGCATACGGACGATGGCCGGACCGGAGACGGTGCGGCCGACGGCGACCAGTCGACGACGGTCATCCCCGACGCCGGACTGCCGCTGACCCCGGGTGGCACGGTCGGAGCGGACGGACAGACGACCGCATGGGACGGCCGTGCGACGGCCGGCGACGCGGAGACGCGGATCATGCCCGGCATCGACGAGGCCGGCCAGCCCGGCGGCTCCGGCGACGATTTCACGCGAGCCGACGACATGCCCGTCGTCACGCCCACCGAAAGCGACGTGAAACCGGACGATTCGCTCACACGCGAACTTCCGTTCAATCCCAAGATCGTCATCGCCGCAGTGGCGTCGGCCGCGGTCGTCATCGCGCTCGTCGCCGGCGTGATCGTATGGAACAGCCGCCGAGGCGGCACGTCGGACGCCGACCGACTCGCCGCATGCAAGGCCGCATACTCCGACTACAGCGACGCGGCGAAGACGCTCGAAACGGCGCTCGCCGACGCAAAGACCGCGCAATCATACAAGGCCAGCCAAGTGGCCGACGCGACGACGCTGACCACGCTCAAACAGGCCGTCGCCGACGCGCAGAACATGGACGAAGTCAAACAGTGCGAAGCCGACCTGAGCGCCGGCGTACTCGTGCAGCGCACCGCGGCGGCCCGCACCGCGGCCGACACCGCCAACAGCGCGGCGCAGACGATCACGAACGCGACCAAGGCAGTGACCGACAGTTACGACAAGAAGACCGAAGCCGACCGTACCGCAGCCAAAAAGCAGCTGCAGAGCGCGGTCGACGACGCGCAGACACTGCTGACCGACAGCGAAGGCAACGTCGCGGACGACACGACGCGACAGGCGCTGCAGAAGGCGCTCGACACGGCGAACGCGCTGCTCAAGCAGAGCAAGCCCGACACCGAGGCGATGAAGAAGGCGCTCGCGGGACTGAAGACGGCCAGCGACGACGTGAACGCGTCCGTTGAGGCGGCGTCGGCCGGCACGGACGGCACCGGTACGGGCACTAACGGAGACGGGGCCGATAACGGCACGGGCACCGGTACGACGGGCACGGGCAACGGGTCTGGCACGACTGGATCGCAGTCGCAGCAGAACCAGACCCAGTCGAACGGCGGCTCCAACGGCGGCGGCACGTCCAACGGAGGTAGCTCCGGCAGCAACGGCAATACTGGCAACGGCGGCTCCAACAACTCCGGAGGCAACGGTTCCGCCAGCGACGGCACCATCGGCGGCGGCTCAGACAGCTCCGACAACAACACCTCCGATGGCGGCGGTACGGGCGACGGCGGCACCGACGCCGGCGAGAATGGCGGCTCCACCGACAACAACACCGACAGCGGTAACACCGACTGGGGCGAGGACAGCGGTCTGGCTCCGCAGTGATAGTTCCACAGTGACGGGGATGATCCGAACTTGTCGTTGAAATCGACTTCGGTCTGTTTGTCTGTTCCGCATACGCGGGGATGATCCGTCACCATCGCACAAACGCGCGAGTGGCGAGGCCCCATGGAAAGGGCCTCGCCACTCGCGCGTTTCCGTATGCGCTCTTTGCCGCATATGCGTCTGCGGACGCAGACAGAGATGAAGAGATGGCTTACTCCTCGACGGACTCGGACTTGTCGGCCTTCTTGCGGCCGCGGCGCTTCATGGTGCCGGACGTGGCGTCGGCGACGCTGAAGATGACGACCTTGTCGCTCTGGTAGGGGGTGCCGACGATGGACTCATAGGCGATCTCGCCTTCCGGAGCCTCCTGAAGGGTGAAATACTTGGAGACGGCGGCCACGACGGTGGCGTCCTTCACGCTGATCGACGCGACCTGCTTGCCGTCCGGCTTGCTGAACTTCACGGCGTTGTCGGACTTGGCGGTGGCCGGGGTGACGGCGATCTGCTTGGTGCGGTCGTTGATCAGCACCTTCGCGTACGTCGGGAAGCCGAGCGCCTCGGCGGTGGCCTTGTTGAAACGGATGGCGGAATCGGTGACGGTCAGAACGGTTTTGCCGAGCGGCTTGACCAGCTGGACCTCTTCAAAACCCTGCAGCAGGGATGCCATAATGACTCCTTTGATATGCGATCTGATGCGCGATCAAATAGCGTTGATAATGAACTCTTCTATTCTAAGCTATTATTCGCCGCATATTCGCGGGAATACGATATTGATTTGCGATCCGGAACATTTCCGGGCGCATTCCCGAACGTATTCCCGGATACATTTCCGGACAAATTCCCGGATATCGTCCCAGACGTCGTCACGCCCCACAAAAATAACGGAATCGCATAAAACGCATAGGATTCGAACTGCACATACAGATATGCGACCAGCACCATCCAGCATATGGTCCGGCGATTCCACGCGTGAAGCCGCGTCACATGCAACACCACCAGCAGCAGGAACGCGGCAAAGCACAGCACGCCGAATTCGGTGATGAAGCTCGCGTAGGCGCTCATCGTGAACGTATCCGCAGGAGGATTGGCCAAACCGTCGATCTCCTCGCTGGACATGCCGCCATGCGCGTCATACCAGCGCCGCGCGCCCGCATACCCGGTGCGCACCGCGTCGGAGATATTGCCCGCGCCCCAGCCGAACAGCAGATGCGTTACATCATGCTTCCATGCCCACATGGGTGCCAGCATATGGAAAATGCGCGCGCTCATCGAACCGTCTCCGGACAGCAGCCCCTTCGTCGCCAGCGCGTTCAACCGCTCGTCGAATACCAGTGCGCTCGTGCATCCCGCGGCCATCAGGCATAGCGCGCCGACGAATCCGGCAGTCACCTTGCGCGAACGGAAATTCACGGTGCCGACGATCCACAGAAACGCGGCGATGATCGAATCCAGCACGATGCGCGTGCCCGAACCCATCGCGATCGCGGCGATCGCAAACGTGGGCACCAGTATGCCGACGCGACGGTCGCGCGTCAGCCAGTACACCGGCAGCAGCACGCCGAACAGATGCATGCCGATGTAACTGGGTTCGGCGAACAGGAATTGCGGTCTGACCGACGAATAATACCGGTAGATCAGATTCCAGAAATACAAGCGCACCGGCTGCCAATTCCACATACGCGCCAGCGAGACATACTGCAATATGCCGGTACCCAACGCAAGCACATACGCGGCGAACAATGTGGTCAGCAACGTGCGCACCGGCAGTCTTTTCAATCGAATGCCGATATCCAACGATGCGAGACATAACAGGCACAACAGCACCGACAGCAGCGACTTGGCCAGCGCCGAGGGGTGCACGCCGATCGTTCGCCAGCCGTAGAACGACATCAGAACCAACAGCAGCGGCATCAGAAACAGCGGCAGGAACCGGCGCACGGTGTCTCGCAGATACCGAGCGTTCAATATCGCGTACGCGGCGAACAGCCACGGCGAGACCGGCGTCCAATACGGCAGCGGTACGCCGAGCTTGGTGCCGTCGAACGGAAGCGTCGCCACGGCCGCGAACATCAGCAGGTCGGACGGCGTGACGGTGATGCGGGACACCGTGGCCGTAAGCGCGCCGGCCGGCAGATCGGCGATGCGCGCGGCGGACGGCGCGGCGGACGTCTGAGGTGTAGTGGAGGACATGCGTTGGTTCCTTCCGGTTGATTGCCGTGAGCCACTGTACCAAGCGAATGTGAGGTAGGGGCAGGTAAGCCGGGGAGATCCGGCAGAGCCGCCGAGCCGTCATGCACGGCCGACGGGTGCGACTACCCCTCGGTCAGCTTCGCTGACAGTTCCCCTGGCAAGGGGAGCCGAGGCTCCGCCGGCATTATTGCGTGGCGGCGGGATCATGGCCGGCGGTGCACAAAGTGGAATGTAACGGTAAGGGGGTACATGCATGTTGATACGATGGGCTACGTTTTGTGTGCATAGTTACTGAAGAGGGAGAACCTCGTGGTTTCCGCAGAAAAAAACGAACCGGTGCAGGCCCAGCTGCCGGCAGAAGCCGTGGAGTCACGTGACGGCGGCGTCACGCTCATGGATCTGCTGCGCATCATCCGCAAGCATCTCATCTCGGCCATCATCACGTTCGTTGTGGTATTCGCGGCCGTGTGCGCGTACACGCTGCTCGTGCCGCCGAAGTACTCGGCCACGGCGCAGGTGTTCGCCACCTACAACCAGACCGTCGCCAACAGCGAGGACATCTCCTCCGTCAACAACGCGAGCTCGTACATCTCCAACCAGATCAAGTCGTACCCGACGCTGACCACCACCGAAGCGGTCCTGCAGCCCGTCATCGACGATCTTGGACTGAACCTGACGGTCGCCCAGCTCGGCCAGCAGCTGACCGTCACCAACCCGACCAACACGGCGTTCGTCAACATCACCGTCGAGGACGACTCGCCGCAACAGTCGGCCACGATCGCGAACGAAGTCGCCAAGTCGCTGCAGAGCGTCGTGCAGAACTCGCTGTACGACTCCACTCAGAAGTCTCCGGTCAAGCTTTCGATCGTGCAGCAGGCCACCGAACCGACCTCGCCGAGCTCGCCGAAGGTGGCGCTCAACATGGCGATCGGCCTGGTCGTCGGCGCGATCCTCGCCGTGTTCGTCGCGCTCATCCGCGATCTGCTGTCCACCAAGGTGCAGGAGGCGCACGATCTGCAGGAGATCATCGACGCGCCGATCATGGGCCGCATCCCCGACGACGAGTCGCTCAAGCAGCCCGTGCCGGTGATCGTGTCCGCACCGAGCAGCTCCATCGCCGAGGAATACCGCCGCGTGCGCACCAACCTGTCGTTCACCTCGCCGGTCGAGGGCACCAACGCGCGACTGATCGTCATCTCGTCCGTCAGCCCGAACGAAGGCAAGACCACCACCTCGGCGAACATCGCCGCCACGCTCGCCGAGAACGGCGCGAGCGTGCTGCTCATCGACGCCGACCTGCGCCATCCGTCCGTGGCCGACAAGCTGTCGCTCGAAGGCAACGCGGGCCTGGCGCACGTGCTGTCCGGACAGGCGTCCGTCAAGGACGTCGTGCAGCGCTACTGGAAGCCGAACCTGCACATCATGCCCGCCGGCCCGAAGCCGCCGAACCCGTCCGCGCTGCTCAACTCCAAGACCATGAAGGAGCTGATCCGTCAGGCGCTCACCCAGTACGACTACGTGATCATCGACACCTCGCCGATGATCGTCGCCAACGACGCCGCCGTGTTCGGCGCGATGGGAGGCGGCATCGTGCTCGTTTCCGGCCGCGACGTGACCGACAAGCGCGAGCTGCGCGACATCGCCTCCCAGCTGGACAACCTTGGCGTGTCGGTGACCGGATTCGTCTTCAACTTCGCCAAGGAAGGCAAGAAGACCAGCAGCTACGGCAACTACTACTATGACGACGACGAGACGACGCAGCACCGCAAGAGCGGCAAGCGCCGGGCGTCGGCGAAGAAGAAGTAGCGATTCTTCCTATAAATGCAGGAGGCCCCCTCTCCGGGATTGGAGAGGGGGCCTCCTGCATCTTTGAGGAATCGCGCTGCCGCGCGATGCTGTTTACTGGCGGCCTGCGGTCGCGGAGCTCCCCCAGTCACGCTCTTCGCGTGACAGCCCCCTCAGTGAGGGGGCCGAGGCTCCGCCAGCACGGCATCGCGCGTAGCGGATTCCGAGATGGTTACTTGGTGGTGTTGGCGATGATGGTGAGGGCCTGGCAGATCTGGTCGTGGGCCTTCTGGAAGACGGGGAACTCCTTGCGGTGCGGGTCTTCGATGGTCAGCGGGGCGGGCAGCATCGGGCGGATCATCGAGGCGTTGTCGATGACCGACTCAAGTCGTTCGGGCTGCGTGGAGCCCTCCAGATAGCCCTGCTGGGCGCAATACGTGCACATGTTCGCGAAGTCGGTCAGCAGGAACGTGCGGCGGCCCGCACGCGGCGCGATCGTGGCGATGTCCTGCCGCTGGTGGGGCTCGAAGCACAGGATGAGATCGGCGTCGTTCGCGAGCTGCGGCGTGATGCGCTTGGACCGGAACGCGCTCGAGTCGATGCCGTCGGCCGCCAGCAGCTTGGCGCTGGACGGGTCGATCTCATGGTCGATCAGGCCGCGCGTGCCGGCGCTGTCGGCGGTGATGGACGGATCTGCGAAATAGCGGGGGAGCAGCAGCTCTCCCATCGGGGAACGGCAGATGTTGCCGGTGCAGACAAACAGTACTTTCATGGTTTCACCATACTATTCGTGTCGTGGCGGATCGTTCGGGAATCGCCTGAATGATCGCTGAAGTTTGCCGGAAGCGTACAGGCGGGGGGGGGTGACGGGTGCAAACGGAGGCATACAAAAAGACCCCGAGCAAGCCCGGGGTCTTCGAATCAGTTCAGATCAGCCGATGCTGGATGAATTCAGCGAACGGAGGTCTTGCGCACGGCGAAGACGGCGATGCCAGCGGCGGCCAGCAGGGCGACGGCGACGGCGTACGGAGCGATGGCGGCGCCGGTCTCGGCGGTGGTCGGAGCGCCGTCGGTGCCGTAACCGGTGCCCTCACCGGTGGCCGGAGCGGTCACGGAAACGGTGTAGGTCTTGCCGGAGGTCAGGCCCTTGACGGTGTAGGTCGCGGTGTAGCCCTTGGCCAGAGCAGCGTCGGTGAGGGTCAGCTTGATGACGGCGGAGCCATCGGCGTGAGCGTTGCCGGTGTAGGTCTTGTCGGCGGCGAAGGTGACGTTGGAGACGTAGGTGTCGTCCACGGTGATGGACAGCTCCTCGTTGGCGGCGAAGGTGCCGGCCGGAGCGGACAGGGTGACGACGTTGCCGGACACGGTGCCGGTCAGGCCGTAATCGTCAGCCATGGCGACGCTGGAAGCGAAGCCGAAACCGAAAACAGTGGCGATGGCGGCCAGCAGGGCCACGATCTTCTTCTTCATAATGAACCTCCACAAAAACTGGTGTGCATCAGCACGAAGTCCTTAAGTTTCCCCAATTCCTTGGTGCTGCGGATCACTATACTCATCTCCGCGACCGTTGCAAGCACTGGGTTTCCGCAGGAACGGGGGTATGTGACATCTGCGTCACACGAGGTGACAACGGCATCACGCGATGCGACAACGTCCGCACATGGCGATGTTGCGGCAGTTTTTGTACGAATCGTTGGAATTCCAACGATTCCGTGTGAACGCGCGATGAATTTCGACGAAAATGCCCCGCGACACGCCGAAGAAGGCGCATCACGGGGCGAGATGACCGCATAATGAACGGATTATTTGGCGGCGGGGGAGGAGCCGTCGGTCTCGTCGTCGAAACTGAACAGGTCCTCCACGGTGGTGTCGAAGATCCTGGCGATGTCCATCGCGAGCCTGAGCGACGGACAGTACTGGCCCTGCTCGAGGCGGCCGATCGTCTCGCGGCGCACGTTGACCAGATCCGCGAGATCGGACTGCTTCATCCCGCGTTCCATGCGGTGCAGCTTGAGACTAGTCCTCATCGTCGCCCCCGTGCAGGCCGTCGGACTCCAGCCACAGGTAGCGCGCGTCCGACAGCGACAGCGCGAGCATCGCCAGCGTCGGCAGCAGCATCGGGCTGACGTTCCACGGCGCGTGCATCGCCAGCGACGAGATCATGCCGGCGAATCCGATGATCGTAAGCGCGCCGACCAGCGTCATGAACGAGAAACGCACCGCCGCGTACTGGTGGCGGTCCGACAGTTCGTCCGTGCGCGGATTGCTGCGGTTGAACATCGTGATCACCACGATCTCGCCGACGATCCACAGCAGCGCGATCACGCCGGTGACCAGGAATCCGGCCAGATCGTTCTTGACGAACACGAGCACGGCGCAGGAGATCGCGCCGACGATCTCGAGCGCCATCCTGAAGGCGATGTAGCGGTTGAATGTCATGGGGCCCTCCTTGGTAAGGCTGGTACGGGGGCATTGAGTTCCTACGGTAGCACTTCGGCGGCGGATGCGAGCGGACGCGAGCGGATGTGAACGGATACGAAAAGGGGCCGTCGACGGATGACGACGGCCCCTCGGCGACGATCGTGGGATCTGGAAAGACGCGGGATCAGTACCAGTTGTTGGCTACCCAGAAGTTGTACGCGCCCTGGATCGAACCGTAGCGGCTGGCGCAGTAGCTCCAGAACCACTTGAGCTGTGTCTGGTAGTTCGTGGCCCAGTCGGAGCCGGCGGAGGCCATCTTGCTGCCCGGCAGCGCCTGCGCGAGGCCGTATGCGCCGGACGCGGCGTTCGTGGCGTTCACACGCCAGCCGGACTCGTGGCTGATGATGTACACGGTGGCCGTGAAGTCGGATTCCGAATAGCCGTTCGCGAGCAGATAGTCGTGCGCCCACTGCTGCATGTCGCCCACAGGCGTGGTGGTGCCGATCACCGAGGCGGTGTCGGACGCGGCGTTCGATTCGGTCTCGGCCGTGGTGTCGACGCCGGTGCCCACCAGGATCACCTTGTCGACCGGGGCCTTCTTGACGTACGAGGTGAACACGTTGGACGAGACGACCGTGTCGCCGGAGCGGGTGACCAGGCTCGTGATCTCCATCACGCCCTTCTGGCCCTCCGTCTCGACCTTCTCGGTGCCCTTGGGCAGGTCGTCGGTCTCCTTCTTGACCGTGTTGAACGCGATCGGCTCCTGGCTGGTCTCCACCTGCGTGCCGGCGCGCTCGATGGTGATCACCGTGGATTCGCTGACCTCGCTGGTCAGCGACGGGCTCACCTTGTCGTCCGGCTCGAGCGTGATGTCGCCCGCGTCCAGCACGGACTTGACGTCGGTGAAGTGGTAGCCGAGCACCGTGCGCGACTGGCCGTTGACCTTCACCGTGACGTAGGAGGCGTTCTTGTCGGCGTGGCGCAGCGCCTCACGCGAGACGCCACGGGACACCTCGAGGGCGTCCGAGTCGGTCGCCGAATACGAGGACACCTGCGACGTGCCCGAGGCGCGATGCTCGGCGACGTAGAAGTTGCGGGAGATGAAGCCGGCCCCGGCAAACATGCCCACTGCAGCGAGGATCGCCGTGAACTTGATCCACTGACGTTTGCTCAACGACCTCAACGTGGGCGTCTGTCTGCGGTGATTGGCCATAGTGCTCCTTGGACGATCGGATAATGCTTGCCGGCTTGCCGTACGACGGTGGACTGGCACACTGCTGACCAGTGTAGTCCGCGCGTCGGATGAAGGTCGAAACCGGCGGAATGCCGGGCTTACTCGGCGGCCGGCTCCTGCGCGGCCGGCTCGGACTCGCCCTGCGCGTTCACATCGAGGCCACGGGCCTGCGCGATCAGGTCGTCCAGGTCGGAGGCGCGAAGGGCGCCGGCCTGCTTGAAGATGACCTGGCCCTTCTTGGCGATCATCAGCGTCGGCACGGCCTGGATGCCGGCCGCGGCCGCGAGCTCCTGGTTCTCGTCGATGTCGACCTTGGCGAACACGATGTCCGGATTCGCCTCGCTCGCCTTCTCGAACACCGGGCCGAACGCGCGGCACGGGCCGCACCACGTGGCCCAGAAGTCGACGAGCACCAGCTCGTTGTCCGAGATCGTCTGCTCGAAATCCTTCGTGGTGACTGCAACGGTTGCCATGACTCTTTTCTCCTTAATGCTGGGGGATATGCTCCATTACCCCTATGGGCATAGCTTGACACCAGCATGTCAGCACCACTCAACAACTTCCACCCAAAGCCGAAAAACCAGTGTGTCGCGTTTCGCTGTGCGAGGCGAGCGCGCGCCGCGCAACGAAAGCGGGTGATAATGGGAGCCATGCCAGTCTTGAATGATGAGGTGCCCGACGAGGGCGACTTCGACGCGGGCCGCCGCCGCGGGGAATTCGACAACATCACGCCCGAGGATTTCATCCACGGCACCGGCCACGGGAACCCGCCCGGATGGCTCGGCCGCGCCGACATCGACCGCGCGCGCCGGCAGATGCCGATCGCGTACGTCGAGATCGTGCCGGTGCGCACCGACGACCTCGGCCGCGTCGCGCAGGTCGGGTCGCTGCTGCGCGTCTCCGACGACGGGTCGATCGAACGCACGCTGATCACCGGCCGCGTGCTCTTCCACGAGACGCTGCGCGAGGCGATCGCCCGCAACGTGGCCAAGGACTTGGGCGACATCGCGCTGCCGGTGCTGCCGCAGAGCCTGCAGCCGTTCTGCGTGGCCGAGTTCTTCCCGACCCCGGGAGTCAGCGAATACTACGATCCACGCCAGCATGCGATCGCCCTGTGCTACGTGGTGCCGATCGCCGGCGACTGCAAGCCGCAGGACGAGACGCTCGACGTCGAATGGGTCGACCCGCACGGCGACATGATGGAAACGTTCATCGGCCAGATGGTCAACGGTCACGGCGACATCGTCCGACGGGCGCTGGCATGGCTAGGGCGTTAAACAGACAGTCCAGTGGACTGTCTGTAGCCCTAGCCTGAGCGAGCCGATAGGTGAGCGAAGGCAGGTTGAGTCTCGCCGTAAGGCGAGTCCTTGATTGCAGGGCCGGAGGCGGGCCGTTAAACGGAGAGCAGCATGACATTGATGACATTTCAACTGAACAACACCGTGTACCGTGACGGCGACGGCCTGTCCGCGCCGCTGGTGCTCGTCCACGCATTCCCGGTGGACCACCGCATGTGGGACGACTGCGCGGCCGAGATCATCCGGCAGGCCGACGCGGCCGGACTGCCGCGCTTCGCCGTATGGGCGCCCGACATGCCCGGCGCCGGAGACGGTCCGATCCCGGGACTGGACGAGACCGCCGGCGTGCCGGTCGGTCCCGACGCGGCCTCGTCCGTGGCGCTCGCCGCCGGTGGCGCGGCTACGGACGGCGCGTACGAGCATGCGCTTGACCTGCTGGCCGACGCGTACGTCGCGCTGCTGCACGAAGCCGGATACGAGAAGGCCGTATGGGTCGGCCTGTCGATGGGCGGCTACGTGATCCTCGACATCCAGCGACGCCATCCGGACGCCGTGGCCGGATTCGCGATGTGCGACACGAAGGGCGACGCCGACGCGCCGGCGCAGCGTGCGAACCGCGTGCGCGTGGCCGCGGCGTGCGAAAACGGCCATACGGTCGATCCGGTGATGCATTTCGCCGACGCGACCGACGCGGATTCCAGCTTCAAACGCTCGACGGAAGGCAGGGAGCTGTTCACGCGGTGGATCCGCGGCCAGCGGCCCGAAGGCGTCGCCTGGCGGCAGCGCATGGCCGCCGGACGTCCCGATCTCAACGACCAGCTGCCGCTCGTCACGGCCCCGGCCGCGGTCGTCGGCGGCGACCGCGACCCGTTCAGCCCGCCGGCCGTCATGCGCGCCGTCGCGGACGCGATGACCGGCACGGACGTCACCTACACCGAAATCGCCGACTGCGGCCATTTCAGCGCGACCGAGCATCCCGCCACCGTCGCGGCGGCGCTCGTCGACCTCATGCGACGCGTCGACTGAACGACGGAAATCATCGGAAGGAAGTACAACAGCATGTTTTCACCGCTGGCGCTCACCCAGGCGCTGCCGTTCCTGCCGCTCGCGCAAGGCGACATCGACTATCAGACCGAACGGCGCGGCGAGCCGAACCTGATCGGCACGCTGCTCGCCGAGCCGACCACCAAGGTCGTGCTCACCCGCGAGGGGCGCATCGCCGTGCCCAAGGGTCAGGGCGCGATCGTCGACTACGAGAACGTGCACATGCGTCTCGCCACGCTGCCGGGTGCGTACATGGGCGCGGAACTCGCCGCCCATCCGCAGGCAGTCGCCATGTTCCTCGGCGGATACGGCGGTGAACGCGACGAGCACGTCGTCGCCGTCGACATCACCCGCATCGAGACCTCGGCGGATACGGCGCGTCCGAACGTGCCGGATTCGGCCGGCAACGGCGCGGACGACGCGTTCGACGAACAGCCGGCCGCACGGTCGGCGGCCGCGGAGCATCCGAGCCTGCTCGAACAGGCCGTCCGGCGCTTCGACTGGGTCGACCTGCGCGGGTTCGCGCCGCACGCCTCCGCGCGCGAGGCCGGCCAGGCGACCAACGCGATCACGCTGAGCATCTGGCACAACCGGCAGCGGTTCTGCCCGACCTGCGGCGCGCCGGTCGAGACCGCGATGGGCGGCTGGGCGCAGCGCTGCACGAACGAGGCGGACGGTCGACGCCTGCTGTTCCCGCGCGTCGAGCCGGCCGTGATCACCGCGATCGTCGACGGCGAGGACCGGCTGCTGCTGCAGCACAACAAGGCATGGAAGGACGCGCGGCTGTACTCGGTGTCCGCGGGATTCGTGGAGGCCGGCGAAAACCTCGAGCATGCGGCCCGCCGCGAGGCGCTCGAGGAGGTCGGCCTGAAGCTCGGCGAAGTGCGCTACCTCGGCTCGCAGCCGTGGCCGTTCCCCGCCTCGCTGATGATGGCGTTCAAGGCGCACGCGCTCACCACCGACGTGCACGTCGACGGCGAGGAGACCGTGACCGCCCGCTGGGTGACCCGCGACGAATACACGGCCGAACTGGTCTCCGGCCGCATGGTCGCGCCGGGCAAGGCCACGATCGCGCGGTACATGATCGAGGAATGGTATGGGCGCGAGCTGTAGGGGCGCGCTCGCGAGCCGGGTGTTCGTAAGGTAGGGTAGATGACCATGAGCGAAAACAACGAAGAGCAGCCGCTGAACCTCGAGGTTCCCGACCATCTGTCGTATTCCGAGGAGCATGCGTGGGTGGACGAATCCGTCTCGCCCGCGCTCGTCGGCATCACCGAATACGCGGCCAACCAGATGGGCGAACTCGTGTTCGTCGACCTGCCCGAGCCGGGGGAGCGCGTCGAGGCCGGCGACGAGATCGTCGAACTCGAGTCGGCCAAGGCCGTCCAGCCGCTGATCTGCCCGGTCTCCGGCACCGTGCGATACGTGAACCGCGAAGCCGCCGACGATCCGAGCGTGATCACCAACGATCCGTACGGCGAGGGCTGGATCCTCAAGATCGAACTCGACGACGACGAGCCGGACCTGCTCACCGCGGACGAGTACGCGAAACTGACCAAGTAGCGCTCAGCGGCCGGCCGTAACCGCTTTAGCGGCGGTGGGCGGTATAGTTCGGGGTATGAGCAGGCAACAGCGCATACCGAACACGACGCCCGCCGCCGACGCGACGGACGAGGACGAGATGGCGACCGTGCCGATTCCGGCACGACGGGTCGTCACCACCTTCGACGCCGCGTCGAAGCACGAGCGCATCGAGAACAAGCCGCTGCCCGTGCAGGCCACGCGCCGCATCATCACCAACACGTTCGGCCTGTGGGTGCGCTTCTCCACGCAGGTCGTTCGGCGATGGGGCTGGTATCCGAACGTCGAACCGTACGTCGGCTACGGCACCGAGGACTACTCCCGACTGATCTGCCGCACCGTCTACGCGCCCGAACACGCGCAGTCCGGCGCGCTCACGCGCGGCATCCGCGGCATGCTCACCGTGCCGGCGCCCCGCCAGCAGGTGCGCATCGCCATCGACGGCAATCCGCTGACCACCGTGCAGGTCGGCAAATCCGAAACGTACGACCGCGTCGACCACAGCCGCGATCTCGACAGCGAATACGCGATCTCCGACTCGAGCGGCTACCTTGATCTGGTGGCCGAACACCGGCTCGAACCGGGCGTGCACCGCGTCTCCTATAAGGTGCGCCGGCGCAAAACCGTGCAGGCCAACCTGTTCACCGTGCCCTCGACCGCGCGCGTGGGCATCATCTCCGACGTGGACGACACGATCATGATCACGCAGGCGCCCACATTGTGGAAGGCCGCGTACAACCTGCTGCTGCTCAACCCGAAGAAGAAGGCCTCCGTGCCGGGCATGAGCGTGCTGTTCACCAAACTCGCCGACCTGTTCCCCGACGCGCCGTTCTTCTACCTGTCCACCTCGCCGTGGAACGTCGAAAGCTCCATCCGTCACTTCATCGAGGACCACGGCTTCCCCGAAGGGCCGCTGCTGCTGCGCGACCTCGACCCGCGCCCCAAGACCTTCGTGCCCACCGGGCCGCAGCACAAGCTCGAATTCGCCGAACAGCTCATGGCCGACTTCCCGGACATGAAGTTCATCCTCATCGGCGACGACGGGCAGAAGGACCCCACCACGTATGCGACGATCACCCGCCGCTATCCGGGCCGCGTGCTCGCCATCGCGATCCGGCAGCTCAGCCCGCGCGAATCGTCGCCGCTGTCGTCGGTGGCCGGAGTGACGGCCACGCAGCCGGTGCCGGTGACCGACGTCCCCGTGTTCATGGGCACCACCGGGTCGAACCTGATGAAGACGATGCTGCCGTACCTGCGCGAGCGTTGCTGACCGGCGGAAGGCCGGGACGGGCGCGCATTACAATGGGCGCTCATGACTGACGAAGAGAAGATCACCGCTCCGACCGCTCCAACGGGGCCGGATACGCCGGCCGTGCCGCCGGAGGCCAGGCGCGTGCCGCACGCGCGCACGTTCCACGGCGACACGTTCATCGACCCGTACGAGTGGATGCGCGACAAGGAATCGGCCGACGTGCGCGACTACGTGGCCGCGCAGAACCGCTACTGCGAGACGCGCATGGCGGGGCTCGCCGGGCTGCGCGCCACGCTGTTCGACGAGCTCAAGTCGCGCATCCAGCAGACCGACATGTCCGTGCCCACGCGCATGGACGGCTACTGGTACTTCGTGCGCACCGTAGAAGGACAGCAGTACGGCTACCAGTGCCGCATCCCCGTGCGTTCCGACGACGACTGGGATCCGCCGGTGATCGACCCGGCGAGCGAACCCGGCTCGATGCCCGGCGAACAGATCATCTTCGACGCGAACCGCGAGGCCGAAGGCCACGACTTCTTCCGGCTCGGCGGCATGGATCTGAGCCGCGACGGCCGGTGGATGCTCTACGGCGTGGACACCGCCGGCGACGAGCGCTACGACTTCCGCATCCGCGACCTCGAAACGGGCGAGGAGCTGCCCGAGCGTCTTGACGGCATCGCCGGCGCGTGCTTCACGCCCGACGGCAGGTGGGTGTTCTACACGTTGCTCGACGACGCGTGGCGACCGTACGCGATCCGACGTCACCAGGTCGGCACGCCGGTTTCGGCGGACGCGGAGGTGTATCGCGAGGACGACGAACGTTTCTGGGCCGGCGTGGGCATGAGCTTCGACGAGCGCAGCATCGTGATCGGCACCGGGTCCAAAACCTCGACCGAAGTGTGGATGCTGTCCGCGGACGATCCCGAAGGCGAGTTCTCCGTGTTCATCCCGCGCGAGCCCGACATCGAATACGACGTGAGTTTCGCCTGCTTCGAAGGGGCGGGGGAGCACGGCGAGGACGTGCCGCTCGCGGTCGTCTACCACAACGCAACCAATCCGAACTTCGAGATCGACGTGATCGACATGCGGTCGCACAAGCCGCCGTACCGACTCGGCGAAGGCGTGACGGTGGCTGTCGGCTCGCCGTACGGCTGCGAGCGCGGCGACGACGTCGAAGCTGGTGCAAGCGCGCGACCCGTCGGCGCGGGGTATGCCAATCCGAAGAATCCGGCCATCCTGCAGGGCGCGCACGGACTGGCGATCGAGGGCATCGCCATCCACCGTCATTTCGTCGCGCTCTCGTACCGCACCGACGGGCTGCCGCACGTCGCCGTGATGACCAAACGTCAGGCGGCGGCGGACTTTCTCGCCGGTCGCCCGTGGTCGTTCCGTGAGCTGACGCCGCCCGCGCTGGACGGCGACTGGGACGTCGATCCGGTCGTCGACGAGGCCGAATCGTCGGCCGCGCTGACCGGCGATGATGCGGCCGGACCGCATGCGCATCGCGGTGCGGGCGAGGACGGCGCGGACGTGCCGTCGTCCGGCGATCCGTCGCACGACGGTCCGGCGATGGTGACGACGTGGGACGGCGCGGCCGACGACCTGCTGCCCGGCGAGACGCGACGGCTGTACTCGATCGGGACGTCCGGCAATCCGTCGTATGACGCGCCGCGCGTGCGCTACGCGTTCTCCAGCTACACGCGGCCCGGCGAACTGCATGAGATCGACCCGGCGACCGGCGAGGACCGGCTGCTCAAACGATCCACCGTGCTCGGCGACTTCGATCCGCGCGACTACATGGAGCGCCGCGTGTGGATCACCGCGCGCGACGGCGAGCAGATCCCCGTCTCGCTCGCG
>NZ_JAFEJT020000028.1:13533-37666 GCF_018555435.2 Bifidobacterium amazonense | reverse complement strand
AGCCTCTCAATCGTCAAACTGTCCCTGCGCGGGGAGCAAACTGGGAGCAAACTGACCCGCAGTTGACTGTTGCGCGTCTAATCGTTACCAGTTCTGCGAGGCCGCGCGCGAGACGCGGGCGAAGCGCTCCTCGAGCACGGTGTTGGTATGACCCTTGCCGTCTTTGCCCGGCCCCGACCGTCCGTGGTACTCCTCGACCGGCACGGGGTGGAACACCCGCCCACGCGTGACGATGAGCCGGCGCCGTTCGAGCGCGGCGAGCTCGTCGAGCGGATTGCCGTCCACGATGAGCAGGTCGGCGTCGTATCCGGGCGCGATCACGCCCGCCACGCCGGCCAGTCCGATCGCCGCGGCAGCGCGCGATGTGGCCGCCACGAGAATCTCCTCGCGCGGGATTCCGGACGCCTCCAGCTGGTGCAGTCCGTACAGGTATGCGTTGGGCGGGATGACCGCGCCGATGTCGTGCCCGGTGACGATCTTCACGCCGTGCCGGTACAGGTCGAGCGCGCGCGGCGCGATCGTCTCGCCCTCCACCGGCGGGTAGGAGGGTGGAGCGGCCACGTCCACGTAGATCCCTGCTTCGGCGATTTGATCGGCCAGGGCCGGATCGAACCGGGTGGTCCCGTCGTCGCTGATGAACGTGCCGTGGGCGATGTAGTCGACGCCCGCCTCGACGGCCCGGCGGATGCCCTGCGTGCCGTGCGCGTGCACCGCGACCGGATGCCCGAGCCGGTGCGCCTCGTCGACGAGCGTGCGCAGCTCCTCGACGGTGAACTGCGCCTTCCACTGCGCGGTGCCGGGCGTGAAGAACCCGCCGGTGGCCGCCGTCTTGATCGTGTCCACGCCGGCCTTGTGATGGTCGCGCACCGCATGGCGGATGTCGTCCAACGAGTCGACTTCGCCGCCGTCCTTCCAGTCGTGCCCGCCAGTGGTGGTGATCATCGCCCCGGCCGCCACGATGCGCGGCCCCGCGGCCAGACCGGCGTTGATCGCCTCGCGCAGCACCACGTCGGTGAAATACTTCGAGCCCAGCGACTGCGCAGAGGTGACGCCCAACGAGGCGAGCTGCCGCGCCCAGTGCAGGGAGTGCAGCGCGTTCCATCCCTGCACGTGGCGCGTCGGATCGGACACGTCCGGTGCGGATCCGGGCCGCGCGCCGAAATGCGCGTGCGTCTCCACGAGTCCCGGAAGCAGCGTATATCCCGAGTAATCCGCGCGCGTCCAGTCCGCGTATTCCACCGGCAGCGCGGTGGTCGGACCGACCCACGCGATGCGGCTGCCGTCCACCGCAACCGACTGGTCAGCAAGCACTTCGCCCGGCCGTCCCGTCAGCAGTCGCCCGACCGTGATCACGTACCGTTCGTGCGTTTCGATCACGCGCGCAGGGTCGGTTGCCGCATCGAGAATGCCGCCGTGCGCGTCGCCGCGGTCAATGACGTTGTCGTTCCCCATAATGAGTCCCCCTATGGTGTTGGTGTTCATACCCCGAGTGTCGATGCCGCGTGGCGGTTTTCTCTCACCGAGCGAGCCTCAGTGAGAGAAAACCGCCACGCGTGATCGCCCGCCGTGCGATCACGCGTTCCACGCGGCTCGGATGTCGTCCACGGTTTCGGTGAACGCCGGCTCGCCCCACGGCTGTGCGAACGCGCCGTCCGCGCCCGGCAGCAGGCCGATCGCGCGCCGGTCGTCGTCCGTGACCAGTCCCGGCGTGCCGTACAACCGCCTCGCATACTCCCACAGGTGCGGATAGTCGACCACGGCCGCGTCTGGCACGGGGAACGCGTTGCGATAGCCGATGTCGAACGTGAACAGCACTCCGAACAGGTGCGCGTCCGCGTCGGTCGGCTGGGAGCCGAGCAGATACGGGCTGCGCGAGAGGATGTCGTCAAGCCAGCCGAGCCGCGCGTAGAAGACGCGGCGCAATACGGCGTGCCGCTGCGCGCCGTGCAGGAAGTCGCGCCGGTCGAGCCGTTCGTCGTGCGGATGCTCGGATGACGCGATCACGGCGAACAGCGTGCCGATGAGATCCTGGTCGATGATCGCGTCCAGCCGGTCGATGTCGCGTGCCAGCGCGGACGGATACAGCGTGCCGGCGCGCGGCGAGAAGCGTTCGATGAGCCGGCTCAGTCGCGTCCAGTCGTCGCTGACCGCCGCGGTCGATCCGTCCGCGCGCGCCGCGTACAGCGTCACGTCGGGCAGTTCGTCGCCGTTGACGTCGGCGGTTTCGACGTTGATGGACGATGCCGATGACCGTCCGGCGGCGACGTTCGCATCGGCGTTGCCGCCGGCCACGCGCGCGGCGATGATCGCCGGCCACGCGCGCGGGTCGAGCGGGCTGGCGGACAGGACGAGCGGATACGGCTGCGCGCCGCCGCCGGATTCCGCGGCGATGTCGGCGAGCGCGTCGTCGGGGTTGAGCGGCAGCGCGGGCGCGGCCGGCTCGAAGAAGCCGAGTCGGCCGATGCCGCCGGGCGGCAGCTTGCGTGCGGAGGACGCCGGTTCGAACGAGACGGACACGTCGGTGGAGGTTGCGTTGGTCATGGATGGGTTTCCTTTGGTGAAGGGTGATTGGTGGCCGTGCGCGCGGCCGATGTGCGGTCCGCGACGGTCGGTTCGGGATCGGTTGGGACGGGCTCGACTGGTCTGATCAGCCGGCGACGTCGTGGTCGGTGTGCGTGAAGGTGAGCAGCCGCTGCCCGTGGTCGACGATGATCGTCTCCCAGTCGGGCCGGCGGTGGAAGCCGCACGCGTAGTAGAGGCGGTGCGCGGCGGTCATCTGCGGGCTGGAATGCAGCTCGACCGTCCGGTAGCCGTATGCGCGGGCCAGTTCGAGGCTGTGGCGCACCAGCGTGCGGCCGAAGCCGTGGCCGCGGCCCCATGGCGCCACGCCGAGGATGTTGAACGTGTAGTTGGCCTCGTGGTGGTCCTCTGGTTTGGGAGTGAGCACGGCGGCCTGCACGGCTCCGGCCCTGTCGAAGATGCCCCACACGTGTGCGGTTTCGGCGCGTTGCGCGATGCGGCGCAGTCCTTTGCCGTAGAAGTCGGTGACCCAGCAGCCGTCGTGGAACGCGGCGAACAGCGCGTCGCCCACCGCCTCGTATTCGTCCGGTTCGGCCAGCCGCAGCGTGAAGCCGTCGGGCAGATCCCATTGCAGCAGCGGCCGGGGGATGGGTGTCGGCCTTTCGGACGGTCCGGATGCCGCGGATGACGCTGCGGGTGACGCGGCGGCCGATGATGCGGCCGGCGTGGGATCGTTGCCGATGCGTGTTGCCATGCGTTCCTCCTGAATCGGGTGCGCCGGAAGATGCGCCGCGCCGGAAGCGGCACGAACGCCGATGAAAACCTGTGCGGATCATGTTCGCAGAACCGGGAGGGCAACACGTCGCCGGGCCTATCGGCATTGGTTGTGGCGATGTATAAGGAACGGTTATGTAGTCGTCATATGCCGCAAAACCGTTGGAAAACAAGGGATTTATGGTCGTGTCATAAACAGTGCGTATAGCCACGCCGTACTTTGGCCCGCGAACTTCCGATAGCGTGTGACCCATCGCAAGGGGCGATGCCCCCGAAACGAGACCGCCGTGCAGAGTGAAAACGGCCTCGCTCGGGGCACACGACAAGAGGGGAAAGATTCCTATGACCACCAAGAACACGATCAAGAAGGCGCTGGCGGCGCTCGCCACCGGCGCGCTGCTGGCCGGCGTGCTCGCCGGCTGCGGCGCGGCCACCGCCGACGAAGGCAGCGGCTCGGCGTCCACCGCCGCGTACAACCCGGTCAGCGTCTCCGGCACCGCGCCCGGCGGCGACCTGATCCCGACCAACTCGCAGGAGTCCGGCAAGAAGACGCTGGTCTGGCAGCTGTTCGACGGTCTGGTCGACGTCGATCCCGACACGCGCACGGTCCGCAACGAGGTCGCCAAGTCGATCACCTCCGACGACCAGCAGACGTGGACGATCACGCTCAACCAGGACCGCAAGTTCTCCGACGGCACCGCGGTGAAGGCCGACAACTTCATCAAGGCATGGACGTGGGGCGCCGACATCGCCAACGCGCAGATCGCCTCCGGCGACCTCGCCGTGATCAAGGGCTACGACAAGCTGCACCCGTCCGACGGTTCGAAGGCCACCGCCACCGAGTTCGAGGGCCTCAAGAAGGTGGACGACCACACGTTCACCGTCGAGCTGACCAGCCCGTATTCGAGCTTCGTGAACCTGCTGACCTCCGTGACGTTCTACCCGCTGCCCGATTCGTTCTTCAAGGATCCGGACGCGTGGCGCAAGAACCCGGTCGGCAACGGCCCGTACAAGCTGCGTCAGGCCGTGGATGAGGCCACCGGAGCGTACTTCGACCTCAACAAGTACTACAAGGGCAACCGCACTCCGCACAACACCGGCCTGTACGTGCGCTTCTACACCGACAGCTCGGCCGCCTACCAGGACGTGCTCGCCGACAACCTCGACATCACGTCGCCCGGCGGCGCCGACCTGCTGACCGCGAAGGACGATTTCGGCGACCGTCTGGTCGAGCCGGCCATCACCGGCCCGAACACCACGATCACGTTCCCGCTGTGGGACGACTTCTGGAAGAGCAGCAACGGCCTGAAGGTGCGTCAGGCGATCTCGCTGGCCATCGACCGCGAGGAGATCGTCGACAAGGTGTTCAACGGCTATGCCGTGCCCGCCAAGGACTTCACCGTCAAGGGCCTCAACGGCTGGAGCGACTCCATCAAGGGCTCCGATGTGCTTGAGTTCAACGTGACCAAGGCCAAGGCGCTGCTCAAGGAGGCAGGCGGCTACACCAAGGAGCTGCCGATCTACTACAACGCCGACGGCGCGCACAAGCAGTGGGTCGAGGCGGTGGCCAACCAGATCAAGAAGAACCTCGGCATCAACGCCGTTCCGAAGCCCACCACCACGTTCTCCGACTTCCTGCAGAAGCGTGCGGACCACCAGTTCACCGGCCCGTGGCGCGCCTCCGAGATCCCGTTCAACCCGGGCCTCGACGACATGCTGCGCAACGTGTACTCCACGTCCGGCTCCGCGAACTCCGGCTCCGAATGGCAGTCCGACGCCTTCGAGGCCAAGCTGAAGGAAGGCTGGCAGCAGAAGGACACGGACGCCGCGAACGAGAAGTTCAACGAAGCCCAGGAGATCCTGTTCCAGGACCTGCCCGCCATCCCGCTGTGGTACACGAAGATCCCGAACGTCTACTCCACCAAGGTCTCCAACGTGCACACCAACGTGTTCGGCAGCACGCTGTACCTCGTCGAAAAGCAGTAGCGCGGGCCCGCAAGCCTACGGCCATCATGGCCACCGAAACCGCCACCGCAACCGAAGAAACCGCTGCGGACGGACCTGCCACCGGGTCCGTCCGCTCACGCGCCCGCCCGCCGCCATCATGCCGCCATCAAGGAGCCACCCATGCCAGACGCAGACTACGAAGCATACGACCGCCGCACGCAGCCGGCCGCCGACCCGATCGCCGACCCGAACCTCACCGCGCGCCTCACCCCGGCCAGCGCGAGGAAGACCCTCGTCACCCGTGACGGAGCCAGCCTCGACTACACCGTCACCGCCGGCTATTTCGACCTGACCGAGGAGAACATCGGCGGCCCGCTCGCCGAGGACGCCACGGTCAAGGCGCGCGTCTTCCTCACCCAGTACGTCGCCGACGCGGCCGACAACAACCGCACCGCAAACGGCGACGATCCGCGCCCGGTCATCTTCCTGTTCAACGGCGGCCCCGGCAGCTCGTCCGCATGGCTGCATCTCGGCCTGTTCGGCCCGCGCATCGTCGACGTGGTGAAGGAGGACGGCGTCACGCCGAAGCGCCCGCCGTACGCGCTGCGTGACAATCCCGACTCGCCGCTCGCGTTCGCCGACCTGGTCGTCGTCGACGCGATCTCGACCGGCTATTCGCGCGTCGCCACCGGCGAGGCCGCCGACCAGTACCACGATTCGGACGTCGACGTGGAGGCGATGACGAACATCATCCGCCTGTGGATCACGCGCAACCGTCGCTGGAACTCGCCGCTGTACATCGCCGGCGAATCGTACGGCGTGCTGCGCGGCAGCGCCGTCACCGACCGTCTCGCCATCCGCTACGGCATCTACCTGTCCGGCCTGATCCTCATCTCCTCGCCGATCACGCTGGGACGCATGGACTTCGCGCCGGGCACGATCCTCGGCCATCACGCGTTCCTGCCGACCTACGCGGCCGTGGCGCACTATCACGGCTTCAACGCCGACCGCACGCTCGACGACGTGCTCGCCGAAGCCGAACGGTTCGCCGACACCGACTACCTGTGGGCGCTCAATCAGGGCCACCGGCTGCCGGACGACAAGCGCCGCGAGATCATCGCCACCTACTCCCGCCTGACCGGACTGGACGAGGCGTATGTCGAGCGCGCCGACCTCAAGGTCACGCCGTCGCAGTTCCGCGCCGAACTGCTGCGCTCGCAGGGTCGCGTGGTCGGCCGCAACGACGGCCGGTTCACCGGCTGGGACCGCAACGGACTGGGGGAGACCCCGGCCGGAGACCCGGCCGACCAGGTGCTGCGCGGCGCGTTCGCGGCCGGCATCAACTCGTATCTGCGGCAGGAGGTCGGCTACGAGAACGACCTGAGCTACGAGATCGACACGACGCGCGTCAAGCCGTGGAACGTGCCGCAGAACCACCGCCGCAACCCGTTCCACGTGCTGCCCGAACTATCGAAGGCGCTGCGCACGAACCGCACGCTGCGCGTGCTCTACCAGGTCGGCCACTACGATCTGTGCACGCCGTTCTGGGGCATGGTCAGCGACGTCGCGCTGCTCGAGATCCCGCCGGAACTGCGCGGCAACGTGCGCATCAGCGAATTCGACTCCGGACACATGATCTACGTCGACGACGCGAGCCGCATCCGCGAATCGGCCGACATCCGCCGGTTCGTCACCGAGGAATAAGCGCGGGGCGCGACGCACGCGACGCAGCAATCGCAGCAATCCCAGCAATCAGTCAGCAACCGAATACAGGAGCAGCATTGGCACGCTACATTCTCTCCAGACTCGAACAGGCGGTGGTGGTCATCTTCGTGGCCACGCTGCTCCTGTACGCGCTGGCCTACGCCATGCCGGGCGACCCGGTCGCGGCGCTCGCCGGCGAAAACCAGACGCTCGACGCCGCCACCCGCGCCGCGATCGCCGCGAAATACAATCTCGACAAGCCGTTCCTCGTGCAGTACGCGCTGTACCTGGGCCGCGTGTTCCACGGCGACCTCGGCACCACGTTCGCCGGACGGCCCGTCACCGAGGTGATCGCGACGGCGTTCCCCGTCACCGCCCGTCTTGCGATCATCGCGATCGTGATCGAAACGATCGTCGGCGTGCTCGTCGGCCTGCTCGCCGGACGACGCAAGGGCAGCGGATTTGATTCGGTCGTGATGACGATCACGATGATCCTGCTCGGCATCCCGTCGTTCGTGCTCGCGTTCGCCGTGCAGTACTTCTTCGGCGTGAAGCTGCGCTGGATGAAGCCCACCGTCTCCGAATTCGCCACGTGGGGCGAGCTGGTCGTGCCCGCGCTCGTGCTCGCGGTCGGCTCGATCGCGTTCCTGATCCGCTTCACCCGCTCCGGCGTGGTGGACGCGCTCAACTCCGACCATGTCAAGGCGGCCCGCGCCCGCGGCATCCACGAGTGGCGCATCGGCCTCGCGCACGTGCTGCGCAACGTACTCATCCCGATCGTCACCGTGATCGGCACCGAGTTCGGCGGCCTGCTCGGCGGCGCGATCATCACCGAATCCGTGTTCAACATCCCCGGCTTCGGCCAGCAGGTCTACCAGCACATCATCCGCGGCGAAACCGCGCCGACCGTATCGCTCGTCAGCGTGCTGGTCATCATCTTCGTCACGGTCAACCTGCTCGTGGACCTGCTGTACGCGGTCCTGAATCCGAAAGTGAGGTACGGCAGCCATGAGTGAGCCGAACGTCAAGCAGTCTTCCGGTCGCAAGCCGGCGGCCAAGCCGCGCAAGTCGTACTCCTCCTTCGGCCAGGCGTGGCTGCGCCTGCGCGTCTCGCCGCTGTTCTGGATCTCCGTCGTGATCATCGCGTTCCTGCTCGTGCTCGCGATCTTCCCGTCGCTGTTTACGTCGCACACGCCCGACCGCTGTGATCTGGGCGACTCGCGCGCGCCGGCCGGCGGCGAATACCTGCTCGGCGCCGATCTGCAGGGCTGCGACATCATGGCCAACATCGCGTACGGCGCGCGTGCGTCGCTCACCGTCGGCGTCGTCTCGTCGCTCGGCGCGACCGCGGTCGGCGTGATCATCGGCATCGTCGCCGCGTATTTCGGCGGCTGGGTCGACGCGCTGCTGTCGCGCATCTCCGACGTGTTCTTCGCGATCCCGCTGATCCTCGGTGCGATCGTCGCCATGCAGGTCACCGAACACCGCAACGTGTGGACGCTCTCCGCGATCCTGATCTTCTTCGGCTGGACCAACACCGCGCGCATCGCACGCTCCGCCACGCTCGAGGTGCGCACCAAGGAGTACATCGCCGCGGCGCGCCTGCTGCACGTGCACAACGGGCGCATCCTGCTCACGCACATCCTGCCGAACATCATCGCGCCGATCATCGTGGTCGCCACGATCGGCATCGGTGGGCTCATCGCGGCCGAAGCGTCGCTGAGCTACCTGTCCATCGGCCTGCCGCCGAACATCCCCAGCTGGGGCAAGGCCATCGCCGACGGGCAGAAGGTGCTGCGCGTGAACCCGGGCATCATGCTGTGGCCGGCGCTCGCGCTCACCCTCACCGTTCTCGCGTTCATCTCCCTCGGCGAAGCGATCCGCAACGCCTTCGGTTCTCGAAAGGACAGCCGATGACCCTCGACATCACGAACCTGCGCATCGCGTACCCGCATGGCCGCACGGACAAGCCGGCCGTCGAATCGTTCTCGCTGAGCGTCGGGGCGAACGAACGCGTCGCGATCGTCGGCGAATCCGGTTCCGGCAAGTCGACCGTCGCCAACGCGATCATGGGCCTGCTGCCCGGCAAGGCGAGTGTGACCGGTTCGATCAAGCTCGACGGCACCGAACTCATCGGCCTGCCGACGCGAGAATGGTACAAGGTGCGCGGCGCGCAGATCGGCTACGTGCCGCAGGATCCGATGCTCTCGCTCAACGAGGTGTGGACGATCGGCTACCATTTCCGCGAAACGATCGCGACGCACCGGCTCGTCCCGCACGAGGACGGCCGCGACGCGTGGCGCAAGCTCGCCGCCGACCGTCTGCGCGAGGTCGGTCTCAACGATGCGGAACGCGTGCTCAAGCAGTATCCGCACCAGCTGTCCGGCGGCATGCGCCAGCGCGTGCTCATCGCGCTCGCCCTGCTCGCCCGGCCGAAGCTCATCATCGCGGACGAGCCGACCAGCGCGCTCGACGTGGTCGTGCAGAAGCAGATCCTCGACCTGCTCGAGGACCTCACGGACCGTCTCGGCTCGTCGCTGATCCTCATCACGCACGATCTGGGGCTCGTCGCCGACCGCTGCACGCGCGTGAGCGTGCTCTACCGCGGCGACCAGGTCGAAACCGGCTCGATCGACGAGGTGATCCGCGCGCCCAAGCAGGCGTACACGAAGCATCTGCTCGAGGCCGTGCCGAAGCTCTCCGCCATCCGTTCGCGTGCGTTCAACGACTTCAAGGACGCGGAGAAGGTGCTCGAAATCCGCCACCTGTACAAGGAGTACCCGCTCAAGCGGTCCGGCTGGTTCTTCAACCGGCACGGTGCGAGCATCCTGCAGGCGTCCGACGACGTGAACCTGACCGTGCGCAGCGGCGAATGCCGGGCGCTCGTCGGCGAATCCGGCTCCGGCAAGTCCACCATCGCGAAGATCGTGATGGGACTCGAGAAGCCGACCCGCGGCGACGTGATCATCCAGGGCCGCAACCGTTGGGACATCCGTGGCCAGGAGCTCGACGAGCAGGCGCACCACATCCAGATCGTGTTCCAGGATCCGTACGCCTCGCTTGATCCGCAGTTCACCGTGCAGCGTACGCTGCTCGAACCGTTCGCCGTGCACCACCGCCAGTGGAGCGCCGACGAGCGTTACGAGCGGATCCTGCACTTGTTGGAACTGGTCGGATTGGACGAGGATCTGCTGGGCCGCTACCCGGACGAACTGTCCGGCGGCCAGCGCCAGCGCGTCGCGATCGCGCGTGCGCTCGCGCTCGAACCGGAGATCCTAGTGCTCGACGAGGCCGTGTCCGCGTTGGATGTGATCGTGCGCGCGCAGATCCTCGAGACGTTGCGCGACCTGCGCGAACGGCTCGGCCTGTCGATGCTGTTCATCACGCACGATCTGGCCGTGGTGGCCGAGATCGCGGATTCGGTGTCGGTGATCAACCACGGGCGGATCGTGGAGAGCGGCGCGGTGTCGGACGTGTTCCTCAACCCGCAGGACGACTACACCAAGGAGCTGCTCGCGGCGGTTCCGGGGCGCGCGGCGTTCTGATCCGAAATCGCGCTTGCGCGCGATGCTGTGTTGTTCAGTGGCATCTGAAGCTGGCGGAGCCTCGGCCCCCTCACTGAGGGGACATCGCCGTGAAGCAAACGCCGGAGGCGTTTGTAGGCGATGTGCGAGCCGACAGGCGAGCCAGCAGAACGCGGGCGAAGCCCGTCCATAATGGCAGGACCTGTCCGGCGTAGCCGGACTGGGGGAGCTCCGCGGCCGTAGGCCGCCAACAAACAGCATCGCGCTTGCGCGATTCCTCTGCTTACAGACACACGATGCAAATGCAAGCGGATGATCGTATAGTGGATGGTGGAACACGCCAAAAGCGCGTTCCGACCATGCGGTTTGGCCATGCGTCCGACCTTTTGGATCCTTCGTTCGACGGGTCGGCGTGCCGGCCCCGCCGCACCGAACAACGATCCCAAAAGGAGAAACGCCATGTACGACATCATTCGTCCGGTTGCATACGCCACCAACAACATCATCTGGGCCCCGGTTCCCGCATCCCAGAACAATCATCCGATCAACCCCATCGCCGACAGGCGCTAACGCCCGTCAACCCGGTGGTAGCCGATATCGGATGCCGGCGTCGGCCCGCGGCGTGCGATCCTTGTATGATTGCTGCCCGCCTGTGGCCTGACGCCGGCGCGGCTGATTCTTTACATCCTTTGCATCCTTTGTACCCTTTATCCGACCGCGCCGTTTCCGAGTGTGAGGACGCCGATGTCCCCGCGCGGCCATAACGCCGCATAAGCTTTTCCCGGCGGGTGCCCGTTGCGGTTTTTCTGAAGTTACGCGCCATTTTCCAACGCCAAGCGGCTTCCCCGCGTTGGAAAATGGCGCGTAATGCTATGGTTCTCGCCATGAGCCAACGCTGGAGTGCCTGTGGGCGTTGGAAACTGGTGAGTAGCGCCATGATTCTCTCCATACACCAACGCAAGGGGCCCGCTAAGCGTGGGTGTTTGGCGGTGAAAGCATGATCTCGCCATGAGCCAACGCGGGGAGACCGCTTGGCGTTGGTGGTTGGCGAGTAGCCTGTGGTTCTCTCCGTTTTCCAACGTGAATCCGCCTATCTGCGTTGGAAAACGGCGGGTGGCAACATGGTTCTCGCCATGAGCCAACGCAAAAGAGCCAGTCAGCGTTGGCTCATGGCGAGATGCCGTGAGGATGAGGCACGAGGAGGGGAGAGGCCGGCTACAGTCCCCAGCGCGTCAGTTCTTGTGCAGCTTCTCGTTGAGCTCGATGCCGGTCTTGCGGTAGCGCGCCTCGATGCGGCCGTTCACCGAGTTGCGGATGAACAGGATGTTGTCCTTGCCCGAGAGGTCCGCGCCCTTGACCACGTCGAGCGGCTCGCCCGCCGCGACCTTGGCCTTGTCGTAAACGGTGACCTTGGTGCCGGCGGTCACGTACAGGCCCGCTTCGACGACGCAGTTGTCGCCGAGCGAGATGCCGATGCCCGCGTTCGCGCCGAGCAGCGAATGCTCGCCGATGGAGTTGCGCAGCTTGCCGCCGCCGGACAGGGTGCCCATGATGGACGCGCCGCCGCCGATGTCGGAGCCGTTGCCGACGACCACGCCCTGCGAGACGCGGCCTTCGACCATGGAGACGCCGAGCGTGCCGGCGTTGAAGTTGACGAAGCCGGCGTGCATGACGGTGGTGCCTTCGGCCAGGTGCGCGCCGAGGCGGACGCGGTCGGCGTCGCCGATGCGCACGCCGGTGGGGGTCACGTAGTCGATCATGCGCGGGAACTTGTCGACGGACAGCACGTTGACGAGCGTGGCGGGGGAGGCGTGCGGCAGTCCGACCTGCGCGGCGAACGCTTCGGCGGCGGTGATGGCGGCCGATTCGACGTCGATCTTGCGCAGTGCGAAGTCGTCGACGGCGAACGGTCCGTAGTTGGTCCACACGACGTTGGCGAGTTGGGCGAAGATGCCGTCGAGGTTGAGCGTGTTCGGCTTGGCGAGGCGCATGCTCAGCAGGTGCAGGCGCAGGTAGGCGTCGGCCGCGTCGGCGATGGGCGCGTCGAGGTCGGAGACGGTGAAGATGGGGATGCGGCGGATGCCGCGCGCATCGGCCTCGTCGTGCACGAGTGCGCCGAAGTTGTGGTTCGGACGGTCGGCTTCGGCCGGGGCGTCGCCGAGTGCGAGCTGCGGATACCAGACGTCCAGCGTGGTGCCGGCGGCGTCCACCGACGCCAGACCCCAACCCCATGCGGTGCGTTCGTTTGCCATGTTGGTTCTCCTTAACGGTAAGCGTTGACGATTCCCAGCATAGGATGCGGCGTCGCCCGTCCGTCTCGCGCGATTCGTGGGGTGGACTTGCGGGGTGGACTGGCGGTGCGGACTTGCGGTGCGGATCGGCGGGATGGATTGGCGGGATGTGCTGATGGGTTGTGCCGGTGGGCTGGGTTGGCGCATTGAACTGGCGCGTTGGATTAACGAGTTGGATTGACGGGTTGTTCGACGGTCCGGGTCGACCGGTTTGTCTTGTTGCGGTGGGACTGCAGGTCTGGTTTGTGGATTGTGATGATGATTTTGATAGCGTTTTCATTCGGTTTTCGACGACTGTCGCCGGGATTTGCATACCAGTTCAACGGAGTGTGACTGGCGCGCATCTCATCTGATGGACGACTGAAAGTGGACTGATTATGCAAGCGTAATCACGACACGCCGTGTGTCTGATCGGTGAAAACTAGCGTATTTATTGGCATGATAACGATGCCTTTTCTTGCAATACCCCCTATTACGGGTTGATGGAGTTGCGTACTGAAAGCGTTCGCAGTATCGTGAAAGGCAAAGAGATGCGATAGGCGACTGAAGCCTACGGAGGTGAAGATCGTTTCCGCTTGTATGTGCGGAAGCGACTATTTTGCAAACGTATGCCCAGTGTCCTGAATGGCTGTATATGCCGTCCGACAGGCCCGTCGCACCATCGAATGGAACACCTACCTGGCGGAAACGCGCGTCGCAGCGGTCGCGAGTTCCCGCCAAGAGCCACGAACCGACAAGCCAAGGGCGGCGCCACCACCCAAAGGAGAGACGATGAGCATGCGGAGCATAACTTGGAACCGGGGAGGGATCTATACTCGGCGTCTTGCCGCGTCCGCCCTCGCCATCTCCATGATGCTCGGCACCGCCCTCACCGGTATCATCACCGCTCCTATCGCCGCCTATGCCGATAACGGTAGTGATGACGGTGCTTTATGCACGCCCACCGAGCAATCGATGGGTACTGATGCCAACCCCGCATCGGATCGCGATTCCGGCGTCGCCACCTGGGTTGGCGGCAACATGTACGTGGGCAGGAAGCCGACCGACACCGCCGCATGGACGAATGGTACCGGACCCGACGGCTCGTACGCCGTGGAGGCCGAGGGCCTGACGGTCGTCAACGGCAAGTTGATGATGAACCCGCTCAAGAATTCGTGGAGCGGTGCCGGTTTCCGTTTCGGCATCGCCGGTTTCGGCACGCAGTTCACTCCCGCGAAGAACAGCACGACCCTGGTGGTGGGCGGCAACACCAACGACACGAGCCTGCCGGATTGGTCGAATGTTCAGGCGTGGACCCATTCCGGTTTCCTGCGTGAAAACGGTCATATCGCGTCGATCGCCGGCGCCAGTTCCGACCGTTGGGGTGCGCCGAAGGGAACGCTGTCCCTTGACAAGAACCCGGCGAACACGGATGCTTCGGTCAACTGGAACGTGACCGATCCGATGGAGAACGTCACCGTCAAGAGCAGTGACAATGACACCGACACCAGCGACGATATCAGGAATCTTTCCGAGTCCGAGTACTACCAGGACTACGTCGTCGATGACATCTCCGCCCCGCTGGCGTTCCAGACCGCGACCGGCACGGTGTCGCAGGGCGTCTCCACGCTGAGCACGTTGACCCGCCATAAGTACAACTATTACGACACCGGCAAGGGCGACGCCAGCTCCATTGAGTACGTGTTCAACTACAACGATGACACGAAGAACGGCACCGGCCGTGGCCTGGAGACCACCGATTCCTACACGAACCGCGAGAAGCTGATCACGTTCACCGGCACGAACAATCCGACGATGGAAGTGTTCAACCTCGATGCGAGCATGTTGACCGATTACATCGGCACCACCCGTTACCGTGGCGTGGCGTTCGCGTTCACGAACATCGCCGACACCGCGTCCATCGTGATCAACGTGACCGGCAGCAGCGAGAACATCTCCTTCCACAACGGCTGGCAGTTCTGGTGGAACGGCCAGGAAATCTCCGACGGGACTCGAACTATAACCGGACCAGCGAAGACGGCCAGAAGAAGCAGGCGCTGTACGCGAAGGCCGCGCAGAAGATCCTGTGGAACTTCCATGACACGAACAACCTCACCATCTACGGCGGCATCGCCAACGAGGGCACCGACAAGTACACGGAGGACGACCCGGCCGCCGCGATGCTCGGCAGCATCATCGTGATCGGCAACGCCGACTCCGGCGACGGCGCCGGCGACGCGGACAACACGACCGGCAACTTCGAATCGCATGTGACCACGAACGGCCGCGTGTACACGGAGGGCGACTTCTCCATGCACAACCCGCACTTCGCGGCGAAGTTCACCCAGCAAGGTGCCAACGACGGCGACTCCGCGTCCGTGATCGATATGGATCAGGAGCGTCATAACTTCCCGTGGAGCGGTCAGACCACGACCGAGTGCGCGGCGATCGCATGGCAGAAGGCGGACGAGGCCGGCAACGGCTTGGCCGGCACCACGTGGGCGATCTACGGCACGTACGCCGACGCCGTGGCCGGAACGAACGCCCTGTACACCGCGCTGAAGGACGACGACTTCGCCGATAAGGACACCACGACCATGGGCGGGTTCAAGGTCGAGGGTCTGAAGCCGAACGCCACGTACTACATCAAGGAAGTCGCCACCGGCAACGACGACGAATACCAGTTGAACACGAACATCTACTACGTGAAGACCGGTGACGCGAACACGATCGAAAATGTGACCAAGTCGGTCACGAAGAGCGCGGACGGCACGTATACGTACGGCACGGCTGATATGACGAACGGCAAGATCATCAACCACCCGTCCGGTCACGAGGTCGCATGGAAGAAGATCGCGGAAGGCGACAGCTCGGCTACGCCGCTCGCCGGTTCCGCCTGGCAGATCAGCAAGCAGGGCGACACCACTGGAACGCAGGTTTGGGACGTCGCGGATAACGTGAACGCCGCCACCGGCGTGACCGTCACTCCATCGTCCGCCACGCTCGACTCGTCCAATAGCTACAAGACGACGCTCAAGGCCTCGGTCCAGCCGATGGACGCCGTGCAGAACGTCACTTGGACGTTCACCGATCAGAACGGTACTCCGATCGATAACGAAACCGACGCCGTCCTGAGCAAGACGAGCGAACTGCGCGCGGACATCATCGGCACGGCGATCGCGGATACGGCCGTGTACGTAAAGGCATGCTCTGTTTCCAATCCTGATATATGCAGTGACCCGGTCACTATCACGGTGAAGGCCGCGAACGTGACGAGTTTCGAGGTCAAGGATTCCGACGGTAAGTCGGTTGCGAACGGCAGCATGATTACGGCTAGTGGAGTGAACGCCGACCTGACGTTCACAGCGACCTCGACCCCGAGCGTGCCGGTCGCGTGGACGACCAGTGATGAAAACGTCGCCTCGTTAAGCACGTCCAACAACGGCGCCAGTGCGACCGTGCACATGGTCGGCTTCGGTACGGCCACGATCAGCGCGCAGGCTGGTAACCGGAAGATCTCGTTCACGGTCACGACGCCGAGCACGACCGTGTACTTCAAGAAGGAGAACGGCTGGCAGTCGAACGTGTACCTGCAGTATCAGGACGCGAACGGCAGCTGGCATAACGGCACGAGCGGCGCGTTGATGCAGGACGCCGGGTGCAACGCCGACTATCTGATCGCGACAATCCCGCAGGTGACCAAGGGCGGGTTCCTGTTCTACAACGGGGATACGAAGGCCTACTACAAGTTGAACGGCAAGGACAACTTCGCGTTCAACGAGAGTGCGTCGATCACGGTCGCCAATGGCGGCCAGTCGAACGGCGCCCCGTCCGGTTGCCCGGCCACTACGGCTTCCGCCACATCGGCTGCTGCGCTGGTTCAGTCCGATTCGGTTGAATCTGATTCGGTTACGTCTGATTCGACGGAGTCCGATGCGTCCGAGCTGTCTCTCGCCGACGGCGTGACCGAGACGAATGCTGAGTCCGATGACGCCAGCGATTCCGCCGTGACGGCGCTGGACGTGCAGTCCGACGAGATTGGTGTGAGTCTTGCGGCCGACGAATCGCAGTCGAAGACGGCGTCCTGCATTGCTACGGACGGGACTGCTGGTCATCCTGGCACGAAGTGCGACATCGACACGAAGGCCGGCCAGTTCAAGGTCAACGGTCTGGCCACGGGCACGTACCTGCTCAAGGAAACCGCCGCGCCGGACGGATACACGATCAACAAAACCGTATATGTGTTCGAGATCACGACCGGTGGCACCGTGGCATGGAAGGGCGGCTACGAGGACGGTAATACATCCGGCACGCTGGACAACACCCTCAAGCCGGACTTGACCCACGGCAACGCGATCTCCGATAAGTCGACCGAAATGAAGTGGTACAAGGTCAGTTCGGAAGATCCGAATGCTGCCAATGGTTATCTGAAGGGTGCGCAGTGGCAGTTGGTGCGTGTGAAGGACGGGGCTAACAAAGATATCGCCACGGCTGATCAGACGACGTACTGCGTGGTCGATGGTAACGGCGACGGCAAGTCGGACAGTGGCGGCAACCTGATCTGTCCCAAGACTGATACCGCTGGCGCCACGATCACTCGTCTGACCGATGTGAGTAATACGGAAACGACCGGCACCACCATCACGGTGAAGAATGAAGCTGACGGCATCATCAAGATCACCGGCCTCACGTTCGGCACCTATGAGATGACCGAAACCGTCGCACCGGAAGGCTACGACCTGTCGACGGCCACCTACACATTCACCATCGACCAGACCTCCACAAGCGACAAGACGGTGGAAATCAAGATGACCCCTGCCGAGGGCAGCGCCGGCACACCTGTAACCGGTAATCGCATCACGAACCGGCCCGGCGCCGAACTTCCCGACACCGGCGGCGAAGGTACCAAGGTCTTCCTGTGCTCGGGCGTGATCGCCGTCCTTGTGGCGACGCTCGGTCTGTCCCTGATGGCAAGGAGGTGTCGCTCATGAGAATCCACTCGAAGGGAGGCTCCTACCCGTAACGTTCGAGGCCTCGCCATATGTGCCTACGGGAAGAACGGACTCGCCCGCGGCGAGACGGTATTCCCCGCGTTGCCTCAATAGGAGCATGGACTCGCCTACGGCGAGACTGTGTTCCCCGTGCCGCCGCCGGCGGCACTCAGCGCTGGCGGAGCCTCGGCCCCCTCGGCTGAGGGGGCTGTCAGCCGAAGGCTGACTGGGGGAGCGTACACCCCACACCCCCATAACTCAACGATCCAACCCCAAAAGGGTTGCCCCTTACCCCAAGTTTTCATAACTTAACAACCCAAATCAAGGAAGATCACTCAAAGGAGTAATCATGAAGAAGTTAGGAAAGGCCCTCCTAGGCCTCGTCGCCGCCGTGGCGATGCTGTTCACAGGTCTTACGATCCCTACCGTTGCCATGGCGGAGGATGGGGAAACGACCACCACCACGGCGTACACGATTACCGTGAAGAACAATGTGTCCGGTTACGTGTACAGCGCGTATCAGGTGTTCGCCGGTGATCTGGACGACAAGGGCGTCCTGTCGAACATCACCTGGGGTTCCAACATCGATGCGACCGGCCAGAGCGCGATCATCACGGCTCTGAAGGGCGATGCCACGTTCGGCTCCGGAACCGATAATGTGTTCGCCGAGGCCGATGTGCAGTCCGCGGCGGATGTGGCGAAGGTGCTTGGCGACAACTATTCCGCCAATACGGACGACGCTGATACGGTGAAGGCCTCGAAGGCCGCCGCGGTGGCCAAGTTCGCCGAGATCGTCGGCGAGCACACCTCCGGCACGGCCACCACATCCACGATGGAGGGAACCGGCGAGAGCGCGACGTACAAGATCAGGGTTCCTTCCCCTGGCTATTACCTGGTGAAGAACACTCAGGTTCCGTCCGATGCGGAGAACGCGTTCGGCACGGACTACATCCTCGAGGTGGTCAAGGACGTCGAGGTCGAGCCGAAGGGCGAGGTCCCGACCGTCGAGAAGAAGGTCAAGGACGTCAACGACTCCGATTCCACTAAGACGGATAACAACCAGTGGCAGGATTCCGCCGACCATGACGTGACTGATACGGTCTCCTACCGTCTGAAGGGCACGCTGCCGAACAACTACGGCGACTATGACTCCTACAAGTACCAGTTCACCGATGTCCTGTCCAAGGGCCTGACCCTCAATGCTGATAGTGTCAAGGTGTACGCCGTCAGCAAGGCCAACTACGACGACCAACTGACCTGCACCAGCAACGCCAAGAACAAGTGCGTGGAAATCAAGAAGCTTGCTGATAATGCCGATACGAACGATGCGACCGGCTACAAGCTGACCACCTCCACCACCGATACCGATCTGCTGAAGGGCGCCTATGAGGGCGGCACCGTGCTGCACGTCGACTTCGCCGACCTCAAGAAGGCCGTCGCCTCGGACAGCTCCGCTTTGAACATCGATCATGAGACCGTGATCATCGTCGAGTACACCGCGACCCTGAACAAGAACGCGAAGGTCGGTGCCGAGGGCAACCCGAACCAGGTGCGTCTGACCTACTCCAACAACCCGACCAACGGCGGTGATGGCAATACCGGCCACACCCCGTGGGACAAGGTCACCGTGTTCACGTTCAAGATCACCGTGAACAAGAAGGACAACCTGGACAACGATCTCGGCAACGCCGCGTTCAAGCTGTCCAAGTGGAACGGCAACGAGTGGCAGGAAGTCAAGGACTACAAGACTGAAGCGACCGACACCAAGTACACGTTCGAGTTCTCCGGTCTGGATGACGGCAAGTACAAGCTCGAGGAGTCCAAGACCCCTGACGGCTACAACACGTGGGCTGGTCTCGAGTTCTGGATCGTCTCCGAACACGATGCCACTAAGGATGACCCGCAGCTGACCTCCCTCAAGTTCTATAAGGTCAAGTCTGATGGCACCGCCGATACGACTGCTGAAATCACGGACTTCACCGGCATGGTGAACGCAGGTACGCAGACCGGCGTCGCGCAGATCACCGTCAAGAACTACCCCGGCTCCAACCTCCCGTCCACTGGTGGCATGGGCACTGTGATCCTCTACGCTCTGGGTGGCGCGTTCGTGGTCGCCGCTGGCCTGTGGTTCGGTCTGCGTCGTCGCTTCTCCAACCGCTGACCCCTCTAGGTGAGCCTCGCCTCGGTGGGGCTCACCGCCTCTCTAGACTCCTCTTGTCAGGGGAGCTGTCGGCGGAGCTGACTGAGGGGTAGTCGAAAGCCGTAACGCTTGGTGTCTGGCTATCCCTCGGTCCCTGGTTTCGCATGTCGATCGGCTTTCGCTCTTCGACTCTGATAAGCCGTTTGCTTGGCTTGTCTTGCAACTTTTTGTCATGGTGGATTGAAGTAAGGGATTTGGATTCATGAACGCAAACCATGGCCGGGTTTCCGGTGTGAGTGTGAGGGCGTTGTGGGTGCGCTGGCTGGCGTTCGCCCTTGCTTCGGTCTGCTCAATAACGCTTGCCGTGTCCATGCTGATCGTGGCCCCCGTGTTCTCGTCGACCGCGTATGCGGCGGAAGAGCAGGGGAGTATCACGGTCACTTACAAGGATGGTGATATCGCCATCGCGGGTGCGACTACGCACTTGTATCATGTGGCCGACTGGAACAGTTCCAATGATGGGTTCACGCCGACTTCCCAGTTCAAGGATTATGCCGTGGACTGGGACGTGTACAACATGGATTCGGAGACCTATCGTCAGTTGGCCGAAACTCTTGCCGGATACATTTCCCGCGACGGCTTGAAGTCGCAGGCTGATCAAACCACAGACTCTACCGGCGCTGCGGTGTTCAAGAACTTGCCGCGGGGATTGTATCTGGTGGTCATCGACCCGTACGAGGGTGATTCGCTGTCGTGTAAGAGCTCGGCGGTCCTGGTCGCCGTTCCCTCCGGTACCTCTGCGGATGTGTCGTTGGATGTGACGTTGACTCCGAAGACGGAGTGCAGTCCGAAAAAGACGCCTCCGCCGGATACTCCTCCCGAGACGGTGAAACGTAAGGTCGTCAAGAAGTGGGCGAACGACAGTGACTCCACACGTCCTTCCAAAGTGGTCGTCCAACTGCTTCAGGACGGCAAGGTGTACGCCGAGGCCGAGCTGAACGCGTCCAACGGTTGGTCGTATGAGTGGAAGGATCTTCCCTCCGGCCACGAGTATCGCGTGGTCGAGAAGACCGTGGCGGATAACTATACGGTGTTAATTGACCGCGAGTCTGACGAGACGATCGTCACGAACACGTACAATCCGCCGAATCCTCCGGATGACCATAATCCGCCGGATGACAGGACTCCTCCGCATGAGGATGAGAAGACCCCGCCGAATACGCCGGGTAAGAAGACTCCTCCTGCCGAGACCGGTTCGAACGTGTCCACTGCCGCCGCGTGCGCGGTCGGCCTGTCAGGCGCGGGTCTGGCCGTGCTGCGTATCCGCCGCCGGCGCATGACAGATAATTCCAAAGCTTGATGGCCTGGACGGGGCGTGGGGGTTCGTATTCCTCACCTCTCTTCACCTCGCGGATCCCCGTGTTGCCCGTCCACCCCATCTCTCGAATAAATAATCCGACCTTTCCGGGCTGTTCGTTACTCCTATTCCTGCAGCCCGGAAGGTCTTCTCTCATATCCGGGCCCCCGGCGGGGGACGCGTGTGGAAAGGATGATCGTATGACGGCGGCAGCGAAGCGGCACAGGCGTCCCCTCGACGTGGTTTCCG
Source organism: Bifidobacterium amazonense (assembly GCF_018555435.2). Lineage (GTDB taxonomy): Bacteria > Actinomycetota > Actinomycetes > Actinomycetales > Bifidobacteriaceae > Bifidobacterium > Bifidobacterium amazonense. The sequence goes on along the minus strand of NZ_JAFEJT020000028.1, from coordinate 16,190 downwards.
CGGTCGTCTCTGCGTTCTTCGCGGTCGTATTGGTCGTCGGTGTCGGCTTGTTGGCGTATCCGTCGGTGGCGGATTGGTGGAATCGCATGCACCAGTCACGGGCGGTGGCGACCTATATCGAGCAGACCGAGGACCTGAGCCAGGCGAAAAAGACGGCGATGCTCAAGGCCGCCCGGGAGTACAACGAGAAGCTGCTGTCCCTGTCGGATCGTTGGAGGCTTACCGACGAGCAGAAGAAGGAGTATGAGTCGGTATTGGACGTGTCCGGTACCGGGATCATGGGCTACGTCACCATCCCCAAATTGAAGGTGCGGTTCCCCGTCTATCACGGTACCGACGAGGGTGTGCTCCAGATCGCGATCGGCCATTTGGAGGGCAGCAGCCTGCCGGTCGGCGGCGCGTCCACGCACGCGGTCGTCTCCGGTCATACGGGTCTTCCCAGCGCGAAGCTGCTCACCGGCCTGGATACGCTCGTCAAAGGCGACACGTTCGCATTCCACGTGCTTGACGAGACGTACACGTATCAGGTGGATCAGATCAGCGTGGTCCTGCCCAACGAATTGGACAAGCTCAACATCGAGGACGGCAAGGACTATGCGACCGTGGTCACCTGCACCCCATACGGCGTGAACACGCACCGTCTGCTGGTGCGTGGCCATCGCATCCCGAACCCGACGACCCCGGATACGACCGACTATGACACGCCGGTGCGTACGTATACCACGGCGATCATCGCGGTCGCGGCGACGGTGCTCGTGGTCGGCGTGATCAGCGTCCGCTGGCTGATCGTACGACGCAGGCGGCCACACGGCGGACACTCCACCGACAACAACGTCAAACCCAATGGGATGGGCGGAACCGGTAACAATACCGTCGATCGTGCGAACGGCGCGAATTCCTCTGATGACGACTGGCTGTCGTTGTTCGAGGATGTCGGGTGAGAGGGGAGGTGACGTAGCGTAACGATGCGTGCCGTTCGTTGAACAACAAAGCAAGAAAGCGATGGCATCCATTGGTCACGTACGGCCGTGGATGTCCTGTTATTCCAAAGGAGGAATGATGAGTGACATCGAAGAGATTGAGAAGAAGTTCAAGCAGGGCTCTCCCAATGGGGCGTGGAAGCAGTTCATCAATTCAATTGAAATCAGCGGTATCCATGGGTGGGAAGGACAACGGCTAGATTTCAATTTCCCGGTCATGGCGGTTGTGGGCGAAAATGGTGTCGGTAAGAGCACCTTCCTTAAGGCCGCGGCGTGCGCGTATGCAAACCTGGCGGGCAAGACGTTCTACCCTTCGAAAATGTTCGTTAGTACGCAGTGGGATGAGGATGCATTGGCGAACGCGACGATTACGTATCAAGTACGCGAGGGCGATGAGTTCAAAAAACTGAAATGGAGGAAAGTAAACGATTGGGGTTTCACGCCGAAGACCGGCAAGCCCGAACGAAACGTGTTCTTCCTGGACGTATCTAGGACCCTGCCGTTGGATGCGACCGCCGGCTATGCGCGTATCGCGAAGCTGTCGAGTGAGGAAGCCGGTGCGGAGATCGTGCTGTCGGACAATAGCGTCAAGGAGCTTTCCTATGTGCTGGGCCGTGGGTATTCCAATGCGCGTTTCATTGCGACAGACGTCAACGAGAATCGGGAAGTGGGTCTGCTGAACACCGACGGTCATGAGTTCTCCCAGTTTCATCAGGGCGCTGGCGAGGATGAGATGCTGGATATGTTCAAGCTGTTGCAGGAAATTCCGGCGTTTTCGCTGCTGATCATTGACGAGGTGGAGAATTCGTTGCATCCGCAGGCACAGCGCAGGTTCGTGAACTATTTGTTGAATCTTGCGCTCAAGCGGAAGATTCAGGTGATCCTGTCCACGCACAGCCCGTTCGTGCTGGATACGCTTCCCCAATGCGCGCGAGTGATGCTGATGCGGCTTGCAGATCACAAAGAGATCATCAACGATGTATCCACGAACTTCGCGCTTTCCACGATCGACGAGGTCGGTCATCCGGAATTGTACGTGTATGTGGAGGACGATGCGGCGCAGGAAATGTTCTGGTCCATTATCAGGCTTGACGAGGAACGGTATCTGAATCTTGAGAAGAAGGTCGCCGTTAAGTATGTCGGCGGCTGGGATGTAGTCGATACTCTGGGCAAAATCGCCGGTGACGGGAAACTACCTTACCGTTCCATCGGTATCGTGGATGGCGACATGCGGAATAAAGCCAAGCACAGCATGGCCCTTCCGGGCACCATGGCACCCGAGAGGCAGGTGTTCCTTGATCTTCAGAAGAAGAACTGGTGCAGGCTGGATGAACGATTCAACGTCAGCTCGGGTGTTCTGTTCAAATACCTCAACGACGCGACCTTGGTCCCGGACCATCATTTGTGGACCAAATACGTCGGGGATAATCTGCATCTATCCAAAGACCATGTATGGCGAATCATAGTCGCGGAGTGGTGCAGGAACTGCTACGACGAAACGGACGCCCGAGCGTTCATCGACAAGATCTGTCAGGCGATTCAGCAATGAGCGTTAAGTGATGGGGCCTGGTTTTTGTTCCGTTCATAACGGAGGCGGAACAAAAACCAAGTCGCATTACCCCCCCGTTTCCTCATTTGGACTGTTTTCATTACCTCATTTGGACCGTTTCTGTTCCC
>NZ_JAFEJT020000028.1:0-13440 GCF_018555435.2 Bifidobacterium amazonense | reverse complement strand
CATTACCTCATTTGGACCGTTTCTGTTACCTCATTTGGACGGTTTCTGTTACCTCATTTGGACGGTTTCTGTTACCTCATTTGGACGGTTTCTGTTACCTCATTTGGACGGTTTCTGTTACCTCATTTGGACGGTTTCTGTTACCTCATTTGGCATGGTGCCACGCGCGGCAGTGTGATTCCGGGCTCAATCGACACGAAACTGATCGAACGCAAGATCCCCTTCGGGGACGACCCGTCCAAATCCTGCAAGGGCATGTACGTGATCGCCGCCGACCCGTTAGACAAACAGATCGTGCTGGGTGAATGCAAATGGCGCAACTCGTTCAACGAGACGGAAGCGATCGAACGACTCCGCCGACGAGCCGGCCTGATCCACGGTTACCCGGCTGACAACGCGTACTTCTCCCTCTTTTCGAAGAACAAGTCGAGCGACGCAACACTCGCCCGATACGACCACGACGAACACATGACATGCCTGTTCGTCGACAATCTGTACGCCGCGGCATAAAACGGACAGTCTTCGGCTGACTTGTTGTTGGCAGTTTGACGATTGAGAGGCTGTTTTTCGAATGTGCGTAGGTCAGTTTGACGATTGAGAGGCGGCCGGCCCGACAGCTAACCCGGCCGACACCGCCCACACATGCCCCTACAGCAACTTAGGGGGTATAAATAGGTGATTGTTCGGAGGAAACCCGCCTCTCAATCGTCAAACTGACCTCTGCACAAGGCGAAAATAGCCTCTCGATCGTCAAACTGATGCCTAAACCCCTCTATGCCGGTGCGAACTTGGCTGGAGTCAATCTTTGCTCGGCTTAATCGTTTACCGGTTCCGCGACAGATTCAGATCCCGGCTGATCCCCGCGACACGCCCGGCGTAAATCGGCGGCGGTGCGTATGATGCTGAACCATGAGTGACTACAGGGCCGAACGGGAGCAGCGCGAACGTCGCCGCCGCAGCATCGTGCGCGCGGTGTGCATCGTCGTAGCCGCTGCCATGCTGCTCAGCCTTGTCATTCCCGCGATCTATGCGGGTCTTTGACGTTCCCGCGAACGCCCGCAGCGTCCGCGGTGCGGCGCGACGCGACAAGCCGTCGGACGCGCACGGACGCAACGCGCGAGGCGCCGTCCTCCGAGTCCGTCCGATGAGGTCCAACGGACAAGGCGCGCATTTCGCGCACGGCGCCGCACGGCACGCAGGAACGAACGTTTTACGCACAACACAGCACACACAGCACAACACAAACGTATGGTGGTGAACGATGGCAGAATTTGACTACAACCAGGCGATCGGCGACGCGCGCGCCAAATACGAATCCATCGCCAAGGCGCTCGACATGGACCGTCTCAAGGCCGAGATCAAGGATCTCGAACAGCAGGCCGCCGAGCCCGGCCTGTGGGACGATCCGGAGAACGCGCAGAAGATCACGAGCAAGCTGTCGGCCGCGCAGGCCCAGCTGCGCCGCCTCAACTCCGCGAGCCAGCGCATCGACGACGTGGAGACGCTCGTCGAGCTCGGCCGTGAGATGGAGGACGCCGACTCGCTGTCCGAAGCGCAGACCGAGATCGGCAAGATCCAGCAGGACCTCGACGACATGGAGATCCAGACGCTGCTCGACGGCGAATACGACGAGCGTTCCGCGGTCGTGACGATCCGCTCCGGCGCGGGTGGCGTGGACGCGGCCGACTTCGCGCAGATGCTGCTGCGCATGTACCTGCGCTGGGCGGAGCGCAACGGCTACAAGGCCAAGGTGATGGACACCTCGTACGCCGAGGAGGCGGGCATCAAGTCCGCGACCTTCCAGGTGGACGCCCCGTACGCGTTCGGCCGCCTGTCGGTCGAGGGCGGCACGCACCGCCTTGTGCGCATCTCGCCGTTCGACAACCAGGGCCGCCGCCAGACCAGCTTCGCCGCGGTCGAAGTCGTCCCGCTCGTCGAGGCGACCGATCACATCGACATCCCGGACACCGACATCCGCATCGACACATACTGCTCCTCCGGCCCCGGCGGCCAGGGCGTGAACACCACGTACTCCGCGGTGCGCATCACCCACCTTCCGACCGGCATCGTCGTGACCATGCAGGACGAGCGCTCGCAGATCCAGAACCGCGCCGCCGCCATGGCCGTGCTCCAGTCCCGACTGCTCGTGCTGCGCCACGAGGAGGAGGCCAAGAAGAAGAAGGAGATCGCCGGCGACATCAAGGCCAGCTGGGGCGACCAGATGCGCTCCTACGTGCTGCACCCGTACCAGATGGTCAAGGATCTGCGCACCGGCTACGAAACCAGCCAGACGCAGGCCGTGTTCGACGGCGACATTGACGCGTTCATCGAGGCCGGCATCCGCTGGCGTCATGAGCAGCGCCGCGCGGCCGAGGCTGAGGCCGAGGCGTAACTCCTCTCGGGCTCCCCTTGCCGGGGGAGCCAAGGGAGGGGATGGCATCCCGAAACATACAAAGGAAGATCATGGCACTCATCTCGTTGGATCATGTGAGCAAGATCTACCCGCGCGGCACGCGTCCCGCGCTGGACGACGTCAACCTGCACATCGACCGTGGCGACTTCGTGTTCCTGGTCGGCGCGTCCGGCTCCGGCAAGACCACGCTGCTGAGCCTGCTGCTGCGCGAAGAGGAGGCCACCGACGGCGAGATCCACGTCGCCGGCAACGACCTGCGCCGCCTGACCAACCGTCAGGTGCCGCAGTACCGGCGTTCGATCGGCTTCATCTTCCAGGACTACAAGCTGCTCAACAACAAGACCGTCTGGCAGAACGTCGCGTTCGCGCTCGAGGTGATCGGCACGCGCCGCTCCACGATCAAGTCGCTCGTGCCGAAGGTCCTGGAAACCGTGGGACTCACCGGCAAGGAGAACAGCTATCCGCACGAGCTGTCCGGCGGCGAGCAGCAGCGCGTCACCATCGCGCGCGCGTATGTGAACCATCCGCAGATCCTGCTCGCCGACGAGCCGACCGGCAATCTCGACCCGACCACGTCGCTGGGCATCATGGAGGTGCTCGACGCGATCAACCGCACCGGCACCACGATCGTCATGGCCACGCACAACGAGGAGATCGTCAATTCGATGCGCAAGCGCGTCGTCGAACTGCACGCCGGCAGGATCGTGCGCGACGAACGGCAGGGCTCCTACGATTCCGCGCTGTATTTCCCGGACGCGGAGGTCGAGTCGCGCTCGCAGCATGCGCTTGGCATGGGCGGCGACGACCGGTTCCGCCCGAACGCGTCCGTCGCGGCCGGTGCGGTCGGCTCGGCCGTGGCGACGACCGGCGGCGCGACGGACGGCCCTGCGAACGTTGCGCATGATGCCAACGTCGGCACGACGTCGTCCGAAAGCCGCGGCGGCGCGCACAGCAAACGCAATTCGCGCGCGCGTCAGGCCGAGCGCGTCATCGATCAGGTGACCGAGGTCATCAACGGCGAGCAGACCGACGAGGGCATCGCACGACTCGCAAGCTCCGTGCACTCCGGCCGCACCGGCCGCTACGGCGAGGTGTTCGCCCCGGTCGAGACGACGCTGACGTGGGGCCGCGGACTCAAGCTCGACGAATACGAGGCCGGACTCAAGTCCGGCGCGCAGGAGGACTCCGCGTCGCAGGACGCTGCGTCGCGGGACGTGACGTCACACGATGCCGTGTCGCATGATGCAGTGGACGGCGATGCGCGCGGTGCCACGGAAGATGCCGCACCGTCCGGCGTTCCGGCAACGTCCGCCGCGCCGGAGACGCCCGGCGACGTCGCGCGTGACACGTCGGCCGCTCCGGTCGACAAGCCGGTCGAACCGGTCGAACCGAATGCGATGACCGCGAACGATAAGAACGACAAGACGGATGGCACTGCCGACGAAACGATGCCCGAATCGCAGGATGCCCAGACGGGCGAGGAGCGTCCGGACGAGCTGATGCCGATCGACGCGAAGCCGGACCGTCGTGCGGCGTATGCGGCCGCATCGTCGGTCACGGCGATGCCGAAGCTGCCGTCCATCCCGGACTCGCTGCTCATGCCGGCCGCATTGCCGTCGCCGCAGCAGCAGTCCGCACAGGCCGAGCCGCCGACGCAACGACCCGCATCGCCGCAACCGCCGCAATCCGCGCCGCAACAGCAATCAGCGCCGACGCAACGCCCCGCCGCGCCGCTGCTCGCCCCGCCCGCGCCTCCCGCGCCGCCGGCCGGGACCGCGCACCACGACGCGAATCGTGCCGACAACCGTACCGACAAGGAGAACGAGGAAACCCGATGAGACTGCGATTCATCCTCTCCGAAACGTGGACGAGCCTCCGTCGCAACGTGCCGATGCTGCTGTCCGTCATGCTCGTCACGTTCATCTCGTTCCTGTTCATCGGAGCGTCCGTGCTCACGCAGGCGCAGATCGTCAAGGCGAAGGCCGGCTGGTACGACCAGGTCGAGGTCGTCGTGTGGCTGTGCCCGGACGGCACCAGCAAATCCGCGAACTGCGCGAGCGGCAAGGCTCCGTCCGCGACCGAAATCGACGCGATCCAGCAGAAGATCCGCAACGAACTGCCCGACGTGGTCGCCAACATCACGTACGTGTCCAAGGAGAAGTACTACAAGGACACGTTCCTTAAACGCTACCCGAACGGCGAATTCCAGGGCCGCACGCTCACCGCCGACGACATGCAGGCGTCGCTGTGGCTCAAACTCAAGAACCCGGAGAAATACCAGGTCGTCTCCGAAGTGCTGTCCGGGCAGGACGGCGTCGAGGAGGTCTCCGACCAGAAGCAGATCTTCGACCCGGTCTTCGCCGTGCTCAACCGCGCCACCGCGGTCACCGCCGTGCTCGCCGCGGTGATGGTGCTCGTCGCGATCATGCTCACCGCCACGACGATCCGCATGTCCGCCGCCTCGCGCAGCAAGGAGACCGAGATCATGCGGCTCGTCGGCGCGTCCAACTGGACGATCCGGCTGCCGTTCATCCTCGAAGGCACCATCGCGTCGCTGGTCGGCTCGGTGCTCTCGTGCGTGATGCTGTCGGTGATCGTGCGCGTGTTCGTGACCGGCTGGCTCGCGCAGTCCGTCACGTGGATCCCGTACGTAGACCAGACGACCGTGCTCATGATCTCCCCGTTCCTTGTGCTGGGAGCGATATTGCTGTCGATGATCGCGTCGCTGATATCCCTGCGCCGCTACCTGAAAGCCTGATATCAGGCCGTTTGACGGGCGTGTTGCGGGGACACGCCCTTTCAGATTCGTTTGTTATGGTGGGATCTGTTTGACGAAAGGAAACGTTGATGATCCGTTCTTCACGAGTTGGGGGATTCCGCAGGCCCGTACTGGCCGCCGCTTCGGCGATGATGCTGTGCGCAGCGATGGCCGTGGGCACCATAACCGCGCCGGTGCCGGTCGCGAACGCCGACACGTATTCCGATCTGCTGAACACGCGCGCGCAGAAGCAGGCCAGCGCCCAGCGCGAGGCCGAGCTGAAGGCGCAGCTGGCGGGTGTCAGCAGCGCGCTCGCCGATAAGATCATCGAACTGGACACGCTGACCAACGTCACCATCCCCGCCGCGCAGGAGGCCGTGAACAAGGCCAACCAGGCGGCCGCGGTCGCGCAGGCCGAGGCCGACGCGATGGCGTCCCGTCTCGAGGCGGCCAAGAAGGACAAGGCCACGCTCGAGGAGGAGATCAAGAAGACCGGCAAGGACTACGACGACGCGCACGCCGCGGTCGCGCAGATGGCCCGCGAGTCGATGCACGGCTCCGACGCCTCCGATGTGATGAGCGTGGTCACCGGTTCGACCAGCACCAAGGACTTCGTCAACGCGATGCAGACGCGCGACGCGATCGCGCGCACCGAATCGAACGCCGCATCCGAGGCGGCCGTCTCGCTCAACACGTCGATGAACCGCGGAGAACGTCTCGCCGCGATCGAACAGACCATCGCCGAACTCAAGGTCAAGGCCGACGAGACCGCGGCGGCGGCCGAAACCGCGGCGGCGAACGCGCAGAGCGAACGCGACGCGCTCGACAAGCTGCGCGAGGAGGGCGAGGCGAAGCGCGCCGAGCTCGAGGCGCAGCAGGAGCAGATCACCGACGCGAGCGCCAAGCAGGCCGCGCAGACCGTGCTGCTCGACTCGCAGATCGACTCGCTCAACCGCAAGTATGCCGCCGAGCAGGCGGCGGCCGCGGCCAAGCCGACCGTCGGCCCGCAGGGCACCACGCGCCCGGCCGGCAGCACGTCCACCAACACGAATACGAATACGAACTCCGGCGGTTCGTCCAACTCGTCGTCCGGCAACGGCGGCAACTCCGGCTCGTCGTCGTCCGGATCGTCAAGCGGTTCGTCCGGCTCGTCCTCCAGCGGCACGTCCGGTGGACAGGGCACCAGCAACGGCGACTCCGGCAACGCGTACGCGGGCGGCCAGTGCACGTGGTACGCCTACAACCGCCGCAAGGAAATGGGCATCGGCACCCCGTCCTACTTGGGCAACGGTGCCGACTGGGCGAACACCGCCCCCTCGTACGGACTGCGCGTCGACAACATTCCGCAGGTCGGCGCAGCCCTCTCGTTCTATCAGGGACAGGACGGCGCGGACGGCACGTACGGCCACGTCGCGGTCGTCGAGGCGGTGAACGCGGACGGCACGATCCTCATCTCCGAAATGAACGTGCAGGGACTTTACGTCGTCTCCTATCGCACGCTCACCAACAACGGACAGTACCGCTTCGTGCACTGATCGTGCACTGATCCGCGGGAATCGCGCGGCCCGGCCGTTCTTCGCCTGCAGCGAGGACGGACCGGGCCGTTGTGCTATTCTGATGTGTTGCGTTGCATTGTCGCGTTGCAGGACGAAAGGAGGGGACGGATGCCCAAGGAAGAAGGCACGAAGCTTATCGTGCAGAACAAGAAAGCCCGGCACGACTACGCCATCGAAGACCATTACGAGGCCGGACTCGTGCTCACCGGCACTGAGGTGAAGTCGCTGCGCGAAGGCCGCGCGTCGCTCGCGGAGGCGTTCGTCTCCATCGACCGCCGCGGCGAGATGTGGCTTGAAGGGGCGAACATCCCCGAATACCTCAACGGCACGTGGAACAACCATGCGCCCAAGCGCAAGCGCAAGCTGCTGCTGCACGAGCGCGAGATCATCAAGCTGTCGCGCCAGTCCGAGGCCAAGGGGTACACGATCATCCCGATCAGCCTCTACTTCAAAAACGGCCGCGTCAAGGCCGAGATCGCGCTCGCCCGAGGCAAGAAGGAATTCGACAAGCGCCAGGCCCTGCGCGAGGAGCAGGACAAGCGCGAGGCCCTGCGCGTCATGCGCTACAAGAACATGCGCGCCCGCTGAACCTGGGCGCACTGCACGAAGGAGCCGTGATGCGCTTGCTGAATCATTTGCCGCTGTGCAAAGTCATTGGCGGTTTGGGTTACTTGGCGTTGCGGATTTTGGTATGGGGGAAACCTCAAGCGCTGGAGTTCGCCGGTGGGTGGCCCGTGTTGATTGGCGTATTGACGGCTTGTGCATTGTTGGCAATGCCGTTCCATAGTCCGGTGGTTAATATCACCGGACTGTTTGGCATGGTCGCGCTTGTGATCATCGAGGCGAAGTATCCGGAGTGGTCGTTGGCGCTCCGCCATTCAGGCATCGATGTCATCATCGGTCTGGCGTCGTTCGTGATGATGATATGGGAGCCGGCACGTCCCAAAGGGAATCCCAATTAGATATCTGGCGGTGCGGCGGACACTACGGTGGAATAGTGCTTACGGTCGCTGGCGTCGATGGGCATCCGGCACGTCACGCGCTATCGGGCATAAGTTTGTTTGACACTCTGAATGCCGATGAGAAGGCGCATGGTCGAGGCGCCCCTTCTTGATTCTACGACACGCTCGGTGACTTCCCCGGGGCGATGTCCCCTGAGGTCCGCTTCTCCGGCCAGAGGATACCTGTCGCGCAGTAGTATCTGCGGCAGAATCTCAGGCAACCTCAACTTGCCGTATTCCCCTTTCCAACATTCCCCTTTCCAACCGTTCTGTTGCGTCGACTGGTCTCCCTAAGCGTGGCAAATCGGTTAGGTTGTCGGTAGGTTGCTACGCTGAGACCTCTCTTCGCGTAGCAATACGGCGATGCTCCAACCGTTTTGCTACGTTGACTGCTCTCAGCGTGGCAAATCGGTTAGGTTGTCGGTAGGTTGCTACGCTGAGACCTCCTTTAGCGTAGCGATCCGTTGATGTTCTAGCCGTTTTGCTACGTTGACCGCTCTCAGCGTGGCAATTCAGACAGGATGTCACCAGGTTGCTACGCTGAGACCTCCTTTAGCGTAGCGATCCGTTGATGTTCTAGCCGTTTTGCTACGTTGACCGCTCTCAGCGTGGCAATTCAGACAGGATGTCACCAGGTTGCTACGCTGAGACCTCCTTTAGTGTAGCGATCCGTTGATGTTCTAGCCGTTTTGCTACGTTGACCGCTCTCAGCGGAGCAACTCGGATAGTCCTTCTCCGTATTGCTACGCTTGTGCACCTCACATATGTGGAGCGTCCATACAGCGGACAATCTGCGCCTGTTTTACGCAGCCGTAGCAAAACGGCCCTACTCTCGCGAACTAACCGGAAACATACCCGCCGGCCGGCATTCATGAGAGAGGAAATCCTAATGTCCTACAGCAAGGGAATACGTCGCAATCTGCGTTCCATCGCAGCGGCCACGCTGGGCGCGGCCATGATCTTCGCGACCGCCGCATGCGGCACCACCGACACGGGTGACACGAGCGCGTCGGGCAGCGGCTCGTCGTCGGGCGATTCGGGCAGCTCCAGCTCGACCACCAAGGGCTTCGACACCAGCTCCATTCAGAAGGACGACGCGATCGCCGCGCTTCTGCCCGACTCGGTGGCCGGCGACGGCACGCTCACCGTCGGCACCGACACCTCGTACGCGCCGGCCGAATTCCTCGCCGAGGACGGCAAGACGCCGGTCGGCTTCGACGTCGACCTGTCCAAGGCGCTGGCCGCCGTGTTCGGCCTCAAGGAGGAGACCGTCTCCTCCACGTTCGATTCGATCATCCCGTCCGTCGGCAGCAAATACGACATCGGCATCTCCTCGTTCACCGTCACCAAGGAACGCATGGACGCGGTCGACTTCGTCACCTATTTCAAGGCCGGCTCCACGTGGGTCGTCAAGAAGGGCAACCCCGACAACGTCGACACGTCGAACCTGTGCGGCGTGAAGGTGGCCGTGCAGACCGGCACCACGCAGGAGGAGGAAGTCAACAAGGCCAACGAGCAGTGCAAGGCCGACGGCAAGTCCGAGATCGAGATCCAGTCGTCCAAGCTGCAGACCGACGTGACCACCGCCGTGGCGTCCGGCAAGGCGTCGATCTTCTACGCCGATTCGCCGGTCGCCGGATATGCGATCTCGCAGACCGGAGACACGCTGGAAACGCTCGGCGACGATACGGGCGTGACTCCGGAGGCAGTGGCGATCAAGAAGGGCGACTCGGCCACCGCCGAAGCCGTGCAGAAGGCCATGCAGAAGCTCATGGACGACGGCACGTACGCCAAGATCCTCGACACGTGGGGCGTTTCGTCCGGCGCGATCGACAAGGCCGAAATCAACCCGTCCGTCGACTAACAGCCGAGCAGCGGACGGTCAACGGTCTGAACAAGGGCCGGTGAACTCCCAGTAAACAAGAAAGCACTGTCCTCTCTGTATACTCGGAACCGAATCGAGAACCGAGAGAACAGAGAGGACACATCATGTTCAAGACCCTGAAAAGCGCGGCCGCCGCAGCGCTGGGCGCGGCCCTGCTGCTGGGCACCGCCGCGTGCGGCACCACCGACGCGACCACCGACTCCACCACGGGCGCGTCGTCCAACGCGACCGAAGGCTACGATCTGAGCGGCGTCAAGACCAACGACAGCGTCGCCGCGCTCCTGCCGAGCAAGGTCAAGAGCGCCGGTAAGCTCACCGTCGGCATGGAACTGTCGTACGCGCCGGCCGAATTCCTTGCGGAAGACGGCAAGACGCCGGTCGGCTACGACGTCGACATCGCGACCGCGATCGGCAAGCTCGCCGGCGTGGACACCGACATCGTCTCGTCCACGTTCGATTCGATCGTCCCGTCCGTCGGCTCCAAGTACGATCTCGGCATCACCGCGATGACGATCACCACGGAACGTCTCGAGGCCGTCGACTTCGTCAGCTACTACCGTGCCGGCTCCAGCTGGGTCGTCAAGAAGGGCAACCCGAACAACGTCGACACCACGCAGCTGTGCGGCCTCAAGATCGCCGTGCAGACCGGCACCGTGCAGGAGGAAGAGGCCAACAAGGCCGCCGAGCAGTGCAAGGCCGACGGCAAGGACTCGATCGAGGTGCTGTCCACCAAGCTGCAGACCGATGCGGCCACCAGCGTCGTGACCGGCAAGGCCGACGTGTTCTACGCCGATTCGCCGGTCGGCGGCTACGCGATCAGCCAGACCGGCGGCGAGCTCGAGATGCTCGGCGACGTGGAAGGCACCGCGAAGCAGGGCGTGGCCATCGCCAAGGGCGACGAGGAGATGGACAAGTTCATCCAGGCCGCCGTGCAGGAGCTCATGGACGACGGCACGTATGAGAAGATCCTCAAGCACTGGGGCGTCGAATCCGGCGCCATCGACAAGGCCGAGATCAACCCCACCGATCTGGCGTAAGCTCCGTTGCCTCGGCTCCCCCTGATCTGGCAAGGGGAGCCGAGGCTTGATATAAGGACACACACTATGGCGAAGAAACAAGCTGACGGCGACGGACTGAACATCCCGAACCGCATCGACGCGCTGCCCGTGCGCCGCCCCGGCCCGATCGTGGCCGCCGTGATCGTCGTGCTGCTCGCGGCGATGCTCATCCAGGGCATGATCACCAACCCGCGTCTCGAATGGCCGGTCGTCTGGAAGTATCTGTTCAACGAGAACGTGCTGCGCGGCATCCAGTACACGCTCGCGCTGACGGTCATCTCCATGGTCGTGGCGATCATCCTGTCGGTCATCCTCGCGATCATGCGCAAATCCATCAACCCGGTGCTGCGCGGCGTCAGCTGGTTCTTCATCTGGTTCTTCCGCGGCACCCCTGTGTACACGCAGCTCGTGTTCTGGGGCCTGTTCGCCGTGCTCATCCCGCGCTTGAGCATCGGCATCCCGTTCACCGACATCTCGTTCTGGAGCATCAGCTCGCAGGACGTCGTCACCGCGTTCAACGCCGCATGGATCGGACTCGCGCTCAACGAGGCCGCATACCTGTCCGAAATCGTGCGCGCCGGCCTCGAGGCCGTCGACCCGGGCCAGACCGAGGCCGCGCAGGCGCTCGGCATGAAGCGCACGCTGATCATGCGTCGCATCATCCTGCCGCAGGCCATGCGCATCATCATCCCGCCCACCGGCAACGAGACGATCGGCATGCTCAAGACCACGTCGCTGGTCACCGCCGTGCCGTTCACGCTCGAACTGCAGTTCGCGACTGGCGCGATCGCCAACCGCATCTACAAGCCGATCCCGCTGCTGCTCGTGGCCTGCTTCTGGTACCTGCTCATCACGTCGATCCTGATGGTGTTCCAGTCGATGCTCGAAAAGCACTTCGGCAAGGGCTTCGACGCGCGCGCGATGGGCACGCGCGGCAAGCAGGCGCCGCTGCCGGGCAAAACCGAAGGCGAGCCGAAGGACGACGTGAACAAGATCAACGAGGCCGGATTCACCGGCATGACCGCGTGAGCCGGGAAGGACAGGCGACTGACGATGACTGATATGACCGCATTCCCCGCGTCCTCTGACCCCACCGGTGCGACTCCGGCCGTCAAGGCCACGCAGGTGCACAAGGCGTTCGGCTCGCTGCACGTGCTCAAAGGCGTCGACCTGACCGTGATGCCCGGCACCGTGACCGTGATCCTCGGCCCCTCCGGCTCCGGCAAATCCACGTTCCTGCGACTGATCAACCAGCTGGAGACGCTCACCGGCGGCACGATCGAAGTCGACGGCGAGATGATCGGCTACAAGCCGACCGGCCGCACCGACGACAACGGCCAGCCGATCCTGCAGACGCTCGACGACAAGGCCATCGCCGCGCAGCGATCCAAACTCGGCATGGTCTTCCAGCGCTTCAACCTGTTCCCGCACATGACCGCCATCGAAAACGTGATGGAAGCCCCCGTGCACGTCAAGCACATGCACAAGGCCGAGGCCCGCGCGCTCGCCGAAACCGAACTGCAGCGCGTCGGCCTGGGGGAGCGGCTCGACTACTATCCTGCCGAACTGTCCGGCGGCCAGCAGCAGCGCGTTGCCATCGCCCGCGCGCTCGCGATGAAGCCGGAGATCATGCTCTTCGACGAGCCGACCTCCGCTTTGGATCCCGAACTGGTCGGCGAAGTGCTCAACGTGATGCTCTCGCTCGCCAAGGAGGGCATGACGATGATCGTCGTCACGCACGAGATCGGCTTCGCCCGCGAGGTCGCCGACCAAGTCGTCTTCATGGACGGCGGCGTGGTCGTCGAACAGGGCGGCCCGGAGATCATCGACCACCCCACCGAGCCGCGCTTTAAGGACTTTCTACAGCACGTGCTGTAGCAGCTGACATCGGAGCATCCGTCGCCATCGGGCCGTCCTGTGTACGCTTTCGCGGAACTATCCGCAATACCGTACACAGGACGGCCCTTTGCGTACGTTCTTGCGGAACCTTCCGCAAAACCGGCTCTTCGCATTTTGGCGTGTATGGCGTCATTGCCAACGTGTCTGGCAGTCTCGGAATCGCGCTGTCGCGCGATACTGTGCCGTTTGGCGGCGGCTTACGCCGCCGCATGTGACCTCTTTGATCGGTGAAGCCGACGGCAACTGAAGCGGCCAACGGCAGTGATGCTGGCGGAGCCTCGGCCCCCTCACCGAGGGCTGTCCGGCGTAACCGGACTGGGGGAGCTCCGCGGCCGCGAGGCCGCCAAATAAACAGCATCGCGCGCAGCGCGATTCCAACACCACGCCGACACGCTCATATCCCCGCCAGACGCTCCCGTACCACCTGTTCGATCCTCGCGCACACCGCATCAAACATGCGATCCACCTGATTGTTCGCGAACCGGACCACCATCATCCCCCGCTCCTCCAGCACGCGGGTGCGCTCCTCGTCCCGGACCCGCTGCCCGCCCGTGTAATGCCCGCCACCATCAAGCTCGACCACCAGTCGGGCTTTGGCGCAGTAGAAGTCGACGATATACCGGCCGATGGGCTTCTGCCGCCGCCAACGGGGCGTACGACCGGTGAGGAACCGGTACCACAGCTTGCGCTCCCACGGCGTCATGTCACGGCGCAATGCCCGTGCCCTGCCGGTGTTGGCAAGGTCATACTCTCTGACGTGGTGGTCGCTCATAGGGGGTAGCGTAGCGGGGCCGGCGGAGAAGACGGGATCGCGCGAAGCGCGATGCCGTGTTGTTGGCGGCCTGTGGCCGCGGAGCTCCCCCAGTCCGG
>NZ_JAFEJT020000027.1 GCF_018555435.2 Bifidobacterium amazonense | reverse complement strand
TCACCATCACCCAACACGACCCTGACCCTACGCGACATCCCGCGGCCCTCCCTTGGACAAACACCACACACAATCCAAGAAGAACACAACCACACACAAAAGGCAAATTAAACCCGACGAAATACTAGGGTGAACCTGCTCAGTCCGCTCGCTCCGGTCACCATGATGCGGTGGGGGAGTGGCGGTTCGGCGGGCCGCCGCGTGGCGGCGGCCGACGGTTCGCCGCCATCATGCGTGTTCCCGGTCAGTTTTCCGGCTGCGTTGCCGCCCGGCGCGCCCGCCGTGCCCGCATCATCCGGTCCGGTCGCCTCGCCGTCCGCCGCGCCCGGCTCGTCCGGTATCGCGTAGCCGTCGACCCGCGAACGCAGCCAGCGGCTGGCCGTCCACCATGCGCAGACGACGAACGGAATCGCCGGAATCATCCACCGCATCCAGTCGGCCATCCAATCCCGCGCGAGCGCCATCGTCATCGCGGCAGTCGCCGCGGTCGCCGCAACGCCGGCCACGATCGGCAGCGTCACGTAATACCGCGTCAGTCCGCGCCCGGTATGCCGCACCGGCAGATCGTCGCGCACATCCCACTCCGGCAGCATCGCATGCAGGATCGCGATCACGCGACGCGTGCCGACGACCGGCAGGATATTCGATGAATCGATCTGGTCGCCCGCGTCGCTCGCGTCGTCGCCGAGGGACGAACTCAGGCCGAGGCTCACCGAGCACAGGCGGAAGGGCCGGCGCAGCGGCGACTGGCGGATCTCGATCGTCTGGATGCGGCCGACCGGCAGCGTGACCGTGCGGCGCGTGAACAGGCCGCGCACGACGACCAGATCGTCGCCGCGCCGCCACACTTCAAAGCCGTAGAAGCGCAGCAGGGCGGAGATGACGCTCACGATCATGACCGCGATCGCGCACAGCAACGCCAGCAGGATGATCGACAGCACGCCGCGTGCGACGATCGCATCGACCGACCGTGTGGCCGTGCGCATCCACGCGCGCGGAATGATGTCGCGGACGCGGTCGAAGAACGCGTAGATCGCCAGCGCGGCGGCGAGGAAGCCGAGATCGGTGACCGCGAACAGGAGGATGTCGCGCACGGAGGCGCGGAACACCGGGCGGTCGGAGGGCTGCGGAGCGGCCGTTGCGGACGATGTGGCGGACGGTTGCGACACGGAGGCTGTAGCGGACGATGCCGTGGCCGCGGTCGCGGGCGGTACGGACGAGGTCGCCGACTGCGCGGCCGCAGTCGCGGACGGTGATTCGTCCGATACGAATGATGTGCATGAGTGAGGGGCGTCCGTCTGCGCCGTTTGAACGTCGGCCGACGTGCCGATGGCCGTGTCGTGTGCGACTGAGGCGGGCATGATTCCTGCCGTGTCGGTACGGTTCCCGCCCGCGGCATGCGTGTCGTGGCTTGCCACGCGCAATGATTCCAACTCGAGTTGCATCGCAGCCGGCACCGCGTCGAGCGTGATGTTCGCGTCCGATCCGGCGGCCGTGACGGTCAGCTGCGTCACGCCGAACGGCTGCAGGTAGATCGGCGACGCGCTGTTGATCGCGTGGATCGCCGCGTAACCGATCGTGCGGCGCGTGCGCGAGAACAGTCCCGTGCGGAACTCCAGCGCGTCCGCGCCCAGCCGATAGCGCGTGGTCAGCCAGTCGGTGATTGGCTGCGCGAGCAATATCACCAGCACCGCCGCGATCGCGACGACCGGCAGCCACGGCGACCACCGGTCGGCCCAGATGCGGAACAGCACCAGCAGCGAGATCGCGACGCCGACCCCGGCCTTGACCGACTTGATCACGCCGACGATCAGCGCGGCTGGGTGCAGCATGCGCCAGCCGTCGCTGTGACGGCGTCCAAGGCCGGGGTTGGTGCCTGCGGCCGGCGCGGCAGCGGCCGACGTGCCGGTATCCGCCGACGTACCGGTATCCGTGTGCGCGATCGCAGCATCTGCATACGTACGTATGTCCATATGGTCGCGCGGCTTCGGTTCGTCATCCGCCGTGCCCGCCATCACAGGTCCTCCTTCGCGGCGGCGACGCGTTCGGTGATGAGCGCCGTCACGCGCTCCGCCTCGGCGGCGTCGAGCGCGTCGATCTCGTGCTCGGTGGCGGCCGTGTGGATCACGATCGTCGTCAGGTCGAACCTGCGCAGGAGCGGCCCCTGCTTGGTGTCCACATGCTGCACGCGGTTGTACGGGATCGTGACTGTCTTACGCAGCAGCCAGCCCTTGCGGATGCGCAGGAACCGGTCGCCGATCAGGAATCGGCTGAACGCGTACCGGTAGCGCGTCTGCAACGGCTGCGACGCGAAGTCGAGCACGTTGACCGCGGCGAGCAGGGCGAGGATGATCGGCTGCCAGGTCCACCAGCCGCGCGCATGGCAGAACGCGGCCGTGGCGGCGAACACCGCGAGCCAAAACAGGAATTGCAGGGCCTCGCTGATCAGCCACATGCGGCGGATGCGCTCGGGGTATGGCTGCCATGCGGCGGGGGTGGTGGGTGTGGCTGCTGGGCGGGGTGCAGCGGGCATGGCGGTTGTGATGGGCGCGGCGGGTATGCCGGGTCCGTTGGACGTGCCGGTTGTGCCGACTCCGCCAGGCATGCCGGTTGTGTCGACTCCGTCAGGCGTGGTGGCCTCACTGGCCGTGCCGGTTATGCCGGATGCGACGTGTGTGATGGGCGCGCTGGGCGGCGCGGTATGCGGTGCGTCGGCACCGTGCGTCTTGGCCGATGGATCGTTCATATGTCCCCCTCGTTGGTTCACGTATCACTGTATGCGGCGTCGCGCACCGCCCGCGTGACCGGTACACGTGTGTTGACCGGCGGCGGTGCGGGCTGGACGAATCGGCCAGAATGGGGTTGAGTGGAGGCGTCGAAGGGAGCGCGATGATGGATGCTGGATCGAATCCGCTCATGCCGCGGGCCGGAGATGGGCCGGACGACGCTCGTCCTCGTCCGACGGCCGATCCGGAACCCGGCCCCGAGCCGTACATGACCAATACGACCAATCCGTACACGACCTATGTGCAGCGTATGGCCGGCGCGCATGGAGCGTGGAATGACGGCGTGGCAGGCCGCGGCCGCGGCGCCGAGCCGCCGTCGTGGTCGCCGTGGTACGGCGTCGGATTCGGCCGTGCGATCGGCCGCTTCTTCCGCAAGTCGTTCGTCTTCCACGGGCGCGCCTCGCGCGGCGAATACTGGTGGGCGCAGCTGTTCAACTGGCTGCTGGACCTTGTACTGATCGCGACGGTGACCTTTGCGACGTGGTCTTGGAATCTGCCGGTCGATGACGGGACGGCCGGCGGCATGCTCGCCGACGTCGCCGGATACGGCGTCCAACTCGTGCTGTTCATACCGAATCTGTCGCTGACGATGCGCCGGTTGCACGACGCGAACCTGCGCGGCTGGTGGTCGGTGCTGCCGTTTGCGTTGGAGATCGGCGCGTTCGTGGCGTTCGCCGCGGTGGTCGGTTTCGGGTCGGGCGGCGACAGACCGGGTGGCGACCAACCGGTCGGCAGCGGGTCGGGTGGCAGCGGTTCGGGTGGCAGTGACGCCGACGTGCAGACGCTGATCGTGGCCGTGCTGGCGGCGCTGGGACTGATGCTGCTGTCCGGACTCGTGTCGATCGTCCTGATGATCCTGCCCAGCGATCCGCGCGGCGCACGATTCGACCGTCCGCAGCCCGTTTCCGCCGGCGAGCCGATGACGGGCGCACCGATGCCGGGCGGCGGATCGTCGTGCGTATCTGCGCATGTCTCGCCGAGCGTGCCGCGCTCCGGTCCGACCGACGTCTCGCAACGGACTTCGCCTTCGCAGCCGGGAGCGTGAGCGTCATGACCGTAACGAATCCGCAGCCGAATCCTTCCAATGCGAGCCAAACGGCGCGCTCCGGTCTACGTACGTGGTGGCGCGAACCGCATTTCCTCGAGAAAAACACGATCCTCGGCTGCACGCTGATCGTATTCGAACTGGTGCTGTTCCCGCCCGAATCGCCGGTGCAGATGCTGCTCGCGCTCGCATGGCTCGGACTCGTCGCGGTGATCCCGTTCGTACGCGGCGTGCCATGCGCGATCATGCTGCTGGCCGCCATGGCGGTATGCGCGCTCCTGCCGGGGCAGGGCTGGTGGACCAGCGGCGGCACGGCTGTCGTGACCGCGCTCCTCGCCGTCGGCTACCTGCTGCCGCAACGGGGCGCGGTCGCGGCGGTGCTCGGCTATGCGGCGTTCGATGCGGTCGGATATGCGTTCGCCGGCACGAACTCGATCGGCGGCAGCGCGATACGCGGCATGATCGGCGTGATCAACGACATCGTCGCGGACGACATGACGGCGATCGGCGCGGTGCCGCGGCGGCAGGACGTCGCGTCTACGCTGCCGCAGTATTCGATGATCGTGCTCGTGTTCACGTTTGCGCTCGACCTGATGATCGTCGGCTTCCTTGTCGTGTTCGGCGCGGCGTTCCGACGTGGCGATGAGGCCAACGAGCGCGCGGCGCGCAGTCAGCGCATGCTCGAGCGGATCACGCGCGAACAGGAGCTGGCGCACATGATCCACGATTCGGTGGCGAACGACATGTCCACGATCGCGATGCTCGCGTGGCGGGCGAAGGCCGCGATCGCTGCGGGGACGGCGGATGATGCGGCGGATGGCGCGACGGATGGCGCGAAGTGCGGTTCGGATGTCAACGGTGCCTCCGGTGGGCCAAGGGTTTCCGTGGTCTCGGACGGTTTGGATGAAGAGGACATCGCCGACATGCTCGACGCGATCTACGAACGGTCGCATCATGCGCTCGACCGGGTGCATGAGGTGATCGACGTGCTCAACGGCCGACGCATGCTGGAACATGACAGGAACGTGGAAGATGGCACGGAAACCGGGCCGGGTGCGGTCTCGGAGGACGACGGGGCTTCGGAGGCCGCGGAGGTGACCGGTATTGCGCCGTTCGACGCTCAGGTCGAAAAATACGTCGAGGATCAGGATCGTGCCATGGCGAGGCTGGGCATCCGCGGCATCTCCCGCGTACGCTGCGACGCCACGCCGGTCGTGCCGCCATCCGTGCGACGGACGGTGATGAACCTGCTGGAGGAGATCTACGCGAATCTCGTCAGACACTGTGCGATGCATACGAACACGGCGTACAGCCTGTTCGTCACGGTCGACGAGAGGTGCGTTCGCATCAACGAGGTCAATGCGCTCGCCGTCGAATCGGACACGCTGACGTACGGGCATCGGCATGGCGATGGTCTTGCCTTCCAGCGTGCGGCCGTCGAGTCGCTTGGTGGCGTGCTGCATGCCAGCGCGCAGGACGGAGCTTGGACGGTGAACGCCGAGATTCCGTTGGACCGTCTCTCCATGCTGCCGCTATAGCCGGTGCAACCATGCCCGGAGACATGCGTCGCCCATCCGATCGGGCGAGAAGGTTTGGCACAGCCTGGCGCAGTTCGACGATTGAGAGGCTGTTTTCGGCCTGTGCGGAGGTCGGTTTGACGATTGAGAGGCGAGTGTGACTTGGCGACCCGCGTCAGCGGGGGCTTTTTTCGAGGTTCGGGGGTATAAATTGCCGGCTGATCCGACAACGAACAGACCTCGGCAGCCTCTCGATCGTCAAACTGATCTCCGCAGGCCGCTGTTTTAGCCTCTCGATCGTCAAACTGGTGTCGAACTCAAATGGCGTGCGCACGGTAAACATCGATCATGCGGTCCACGATCGGCGGTTCGATACTCCTGATGTTCCGCGACCGCCGTTGACCGCCTGCCGGATTACCGGCTCAACCACAGTGCGATCGCATGGGCGAGGGAATGGGCGTTGAGCTTGTCTACGGCGCGATGCGCGTGCGTGCGCACGGTGGAGGCGGCCACGCCCCAGCGGTCGGCGATCTCGTCGTAGCTGAACCCTTGCGCCAGCAGGTGCAGGGTTTCGGTCTCCTTGGCGCCGAGTTTCGGCTGATCGGCGTCTTCCGCTCGGACAAGCATGCGGTGCGCCTCAACCGGCGAACGGAACGTCGGTTGCCGCTCGTGGATGTCTCGACGCCCTCCGGGCGCCGTTGCCGGAGCGGAACCTCCGGCCTTGAACGAACGGCGCGGTGTCGCGCCGGGGACGCTCCGGTCGGTGCTGGTGCCGATGCTTGTGCCGGTGCCGATACCGGTACCGGTGGTGGGGACGTTTTCCCGCGCAGGCTCCGCTGGTGTGAAGGTGCCGCCGCCGGCCACGGCCCGCAGCGCCGCGGCGAGTTGCGGGATGTCGGCTTTCGAGACGATGCCTTGGGCGCCCGCGGCCGCCGCCCGATCCGCATACGTATCCAGCGAGAACGCGGTGATGGCGAGCAGGGCCACACGATCGGTACGCCGGCGGATTGTCCGGCACACGCTCACGCCGGTCGCCTCGCCGAGCGACATGTCCACGAGCAGCACGTCCGGTCGTGTCTCGGGCGAAGTCGCCTTGCATATCGCCTCCTCGGCGGTCTGCACACCCCACAGCCAGCGCGATTCCGGCAGCAGCTGCGGCATGATCCCCTTCAATGCCAGCAGCGTCATGCGATCATTGTCCACCGCCGCGACCGTCACCGGTTTGCGCGTCGTTCCCCGTTCGCTCATGCGTCCCATCCTATTGCGCCGATCGTAAATCGCGGCGGAGCGTGCGGAGGCGGGGGCAGGCCGTCGCTTGGAGGAGGCAGAACACAAGACGGGACGGTTCAGGGTTGTGGCGAGCATGATAATGGGGACGATCGCGCCCGCTCTCCGTATGAACCCGGCTGGGGCTTTCTCGGATGGAGGAAGTCGGGCACGGTCGGAATCGTATGGGCGACAAGCCGGCGGGATCCTCCATGGATACACGGTGAACGTCAGCTGGTAGACATGTGTGGATATCGTCACGATTCGTTCAGCAACGGCAGGTAGCCTGAGCTGCATGAGCACCAACGAACCTCACGAACAGCCCGATCCGGGCGATCCCAAGCAGTCCCAGCCGGCCGCGCAGTCGCAGCCGGACCCGCAACTCCAATCCGATTACACTGGCGCCGAGCGGCAATTCGGATACCAGACGATCCCGCAGCCTCAGCCGCAGCAACCAACTCAACCGGTCCCTCAAACCCAGCCGCAGTCGCAGTTCCAGCCCGGTCAGCCTGGCCAACCCGGCCAATATCAGCGGCCCCCGTATCAGCCGACCGTGCAGTCGCAACAGTCCACATATCAGTCGCAGCGGCAGTATCAGATGCCCCCGCAGGAGCAGTCGCCTTACCCGCAGAATCCGCAATATCCGCAATATCAGTACCCGCAATATCGGCAGCCCCAGCCATACCCGCCGTATCCGTACGCCTACCCGCCCCAGCCGGTCGACCCGCGAATCGTCCGTCGCCGCTCGCTGCGTAGGACCGTCGGCCGCCCGGCCGGACTGGTCTTCGCCTACCAGGGCGTGATCACCGGCGTCAGCATCGTCGCCGGCATGGTGCTCGGCGCGGTCTCCGTGGCGGGCCGCTTCGGCTCGTCCGTCTCGTCCGGCACGCTCTCCCAGCAGGAGATCGCCCAGCTCGAGCAGGAGTTCGCGCGGCAATCCGTGCAATGGGCCGGCGTGCTGAGCATCCTGTCCGTCGCCGTCGGCTTCCTGTTCATGCTCCTCATGCGTCACCGCGCGATCCTCACGCGCGAATTCTGGACCGGCGACCCGCGCGAACCGCATGCGCAGATGCGACCGGCGTGGCTGCTCGCGTTCGCGGCGATGCTGGTCGGCGTGCAGGGCGTGTTCATCCTGATCCAGGCCGCGTTCGCCGCGCTCGGCTCCACGCTGGTCTCACCCACGTCGGAAAGCCTGCAGGAGTCGGCCGTCACGGTGAGCATGTGGCTGTACATCGGCCTGATCGGGCCGATCGTCGAGGAGACCGTGTTCCGCGGCGTGCTGATGAAGGAGCTCAAGCCGCTCGGCAGGAACTTCGCGATCCTCACCTCGTCGCTGATGTTCGCGCTGTTCCACGACGACGTGGTGCAGGGCCTGTTCGCGTTCGCCTGCGGCCTGATCTTCGCGTTCGTCGCGATGGAGTATTCGCTGGTCTGGTCGATCGCGCTGCACGTGTTCAATAACGCGATCATCGGCGGCGTGCTCGGCGAGATCGCCGACAGTTTCGGCGACACCGGCAACGTCGTGTACGCGCTGTGCCTGATCGTCGTCGGCGTGGGCGGCCTGATCTGGGTGCTGCTCAGGTACGGCTGGGGGTTGCGTGAATACGTGCGCGTCAACCGGTCCGCGCCCGGCACGTACTGGGGTTGGACGTCCGGCCTGTTCCTCGCGTTCGTGATCGTCAACGGCCTGTACGCGCTCATCTCGTTCGCGACGGCGATGAGCGGCGTTGCGTGACGGCGATCGCCGTGCGCCGCGTGTACGTTGCGGCCGTGTCTTACAGTGGGACTACCGATTGCTGATATTCCTGCCGATTGCGACCGTTGGAGAGAACCATGACTGATTTCGAGCCGTTCTATGACGTCAATCTGAGCTACGACGACAATTACGCGAAAGGACCGTTCGGCGCATTCGCGGCGGCGCTGGCCGGTGACGGCGGCGTTTCGGCCGCGTCGGAGGGCGGAAATACGGGAACCGTCGACTTCCTCGGCCACCAGGTGAACCTGCCGTTCGGCATCCCCGCCGGTCCGCTGCTCAACGAACGCTTCACCACGGCGGCGTTCCGCATGGGCTTCGACCTGGCCACCTACAAGACCGTGCGTTCGCGCGCATGGGGATGCAACCCGTTCCCGAACGTGCTCGCCGTGCATCCCAAGTCCGCGGACGGTTCGCTCATTCCCGGCAGCGCCGAACTCGACGAGGGCGTGCTCGCCGACACCCGCTACGAACAACCGATCTCCATCTCCAACTCGTTTGGCGTTCCCTCGCGCGACCCGGACGAATGGCAGCCCGACATGAAGCGCGCCATCGCCGCCGCCGGACCCGGCCAGCTGCTCATCCCGAGCTTCCAAGGCTCGCGCGTGGAAGGCATGACCACCGACGACTACATCGCCGACCATGTGACCACCGCGCGGCTTGTGACCGAGACCGGCGCCGACCTGATGGTCATGAACACGAGCTGTCCGAACGAGGGACACAACCGTCTGCTGTGCCATGATCCGGCGCTGGTCGGACGCATCACCGAAGCCGTGAAGAACGAGATCGGAGATCGGGCGCTCGCCATCAAGATGGCGTACATCCCGCCGACCGAAGTGACCGGCGGCTGGGGGCCGGAGCGCACGATCGTCGACGATTCCGCGCTGGAGTTCATGGTCCGTGAGACGGCCGCGCGTGGCACGGTGCAGGCGTTCTCCGCGATCAACACGATCTCCGCGAAGCTGGTCGACGCCGCCGGCAACCAGGCGTTGCCGGGCGCGGGACGCGATCGCAGCGGCGTGTGCGGCCGTGCGATTCGTCGCGCCGGTCTCGACATGGTGGCCCGTCTGGCCGCGATCCGCGAGAAGCTCGGCCTCGACTATACGATCATCGGCCTTGGCGGCGTGGTGTCGCCCGAGGACTACGCCGCCTACCGCGCGGCCGGCGCCGACGCGGTGATGAGCGCCACCGGCGCGATGTGGGACGCCGACCTCGCCCGCAAGATCAAGGCCGCGCGCTGATCTCATCCGCCACAAACCAACGCGACAAAGCCGTTCGGCGTAGGTCTGTGGTTAGCAAGACGGGTGTACTCGCCACCAGCCAACGCGCAGCAGGTGTCTGGCGTTGGCCGGTGGCTGAGAAGTGGGTAGGAAGGCAACTAAGAGGGCGGCCTCTCGCCATGGACCAACGCTAAGCCCCCATCCAACGTTGGTCTATGGCGAGCAGGGGAGACCGACTCATCCCTGCGCTACGGTGAAGACGGTGGTGGTGCCGTCCGGCGCGGTGACGACGGCCTTGTCGGCCGAGGTGAGACCGGTGGGCAGCGTCGCGTAGAAGTCGATCGTGCCGGAACCGTTGAACGAGAACGCGGCGCGCCACTGTTCCGGCGTGATGTCGTGCAGCGGGTGGGCGGCGATCATGCGGTGGTTCTCGCGGTCGAGCGAGAAGCAGCTGTCCGGACGGGCCCACAACGACCACGGGATCACGGTGCCGGTCACGCGCGCACGGCCATCGGCGTCGGTTGCGTCGCCGCCGATCGTGTCGCCGGCGGCCGCGTCGTTCAGCACCTTGGCCGGCTGTCCGCCGTTCACGCGATCGTCGTCCGCAAGCCGCGTCCATATCACCTGATCGGCCCAGACCGTCGCGCCGCCGTACGTATCGATGGTGTCGTGCGTTCCGGCCATGTCATGCGCGCTGGTTGCGCCGGTCTCATCGTGTGTGCCGATCGCACAGGCGATGCCATTCGCGTTATCCGCACCATCCGCGCCATTCGCACCGGCCGCACCATCGTCGTACTCGTCGTACGCGCCGTACGCCCAGATCGTGTACACGCCCGGCTCGTCCAGCAGTCCGTCCACGGTGAACACGCCGTTGCCCTGCGCGACCGCATCGTACGTGACCTGCGCGTCGCCATCGTGCGCAACGCGCAGCCATACACGGTCGAGATTCGAGTACACGCGCACCGTGCTCGGTCCCTCCGCGCGCGCCGTGTACCGCCGCGACGCGATGTACACGAACGGATCGAGCCGGTTCCAGTTCGCCTTGTGCAGGTAGAACGCGTCCTTTTTGACCTTCCGATCCCACGTCACGAGACCCTTGTTGTTGATCTCGAAACGCCCCGCCTCGCTCGGCCGGTGGTCCACGCCGAAATCGAACATGTTCCACAGCGACGTCGACCACAGCCACGGATGCGCGTTGATGTACGCCAGCGCCTCCTCATGCTGCAGCGACTGGTACTCCTCAGGCTGCCAGTAGCTGTTCGGCCGGGTCTTGTGCGCGTTCGGATGCAGCTCGTGCTGGTCGACGCTCGCGCCCGTGCCGTACTCCGACAGGCCCAGCGGACGGCGTTCGATCGTGCGCTTCTGCTCGATGAGCGCGCCGAATCCCGGCTGTGAATACCATCCGGGGTACATGTTCCATGAGATGATGTCGCTCGCCCAGTGGTCGCGCTCGCTGGCGGTCTCGTCCTGATCGGCGGCCTGCGTGGTGTAGCGGGTCCGGTCCTCGGCGTGCGCGAGGTCGTCGAGTTCGCGCGACAGCTGCGGCATCGCGATCCACCGGTTCGCGGTGTTGTGATTGCCGACCTCGTTCTGCAGGCCCCAGAAGCAGACCGACGGGCGGTTGCCCTGCTGGCGGATCAGTTCGACGAGCTGCTCCTTGGTCACGTCGGCGAACCGCTCGTCCTCGCCGACCCAGTCGATGAACGGGATCTCCGCCCACACGATCACGCCGTTCGCGTCGCACAGGTCGTAGAAGTAGTTCGCGTGCGGGTAGTGCGCGAGACGCAGGTAATTGACGCCCATCTCGAGTATGAGCGTGAAATCCTCGAGATGCTGCGCGTCGTGCAGTGCGTTGCCGAGACCCTCGCGGTCCTGATGGCGCGTCACGCCGCGCAGCGGATGCGAGCGGCCGTTGATGAAGAAGCCGTGGTCGTGGCTGACGTGGAACCAGCGGTAGCCGATCTGTTCGGTGACCGAGTCGAGGGATGTGGCGGTCGTGGATGCGACCGTGTCGTCGTCGGTGGGTACGGCGTCGGCACATACGGCGTCGGCGCGCACGGCCGCATCCGGTTCCATGGCGTTCGTGTCGCCGGTATCACCGGTGTTCGTGCGGGGTGTGGCGTCCGCGTCGATGAGCGTCATGCGCACGCCGTACCGGTAGGCGACGTCGCTGTTGTCCGCGTCGCGCGAATAGTCGATCGGCTGCCACAGGTGCGGGTCCGCGATCTCGAGCGTGCGGTCGACGGGCGTGCTCGAGTGCGGTGCTATCTCGACGCTCGTCGTGTCGTCGGCGACGATGCGCCCGTCCCGATCGGTGATGGTCGTGATCGCGAGAATGCGGCGCAGTCGGTCGGAATCGTTGACGACGTTCGCGTGGACCTCGGTCAGGCCGAGATGCTCCGGCCGTTCGATGGTGTCGCGGCGGCCCGCGTTCGGCGTGACGACACGCAGCCCGGACGCGCCGTGATCGTCGATCGCGAGATGCACGTCCGCGGTTTGCACAAGTCGTGCCGGACGGTAGATGCCGCCGTAGAAGTTGAAGTCGGCGAACAGCGGGGCGACGCGCAGGTCGCGGCGGTTGTCGACGCGCACGGCGATTACGACGTTCGTGTCGGTCTGGTCGTCGTCGGTGTCGTCGGTGCTGCCCGCAGTCTGATCGTCGGCGATCGTACTGTCGGCGGATGTGCCGTTGACGGCGTCGAGCAGCGCGTCGGTCAGATCGAACCGGAACATCGCGTAGCCGCCCAAGTGTGCCGGATCGCCCGTGTCGCGCGCGGTGTCCTGCGGGTCGGAGCCGAGCGGCGCAAGTGCGCGGCCGTTGACGTACAGCGACGTGATCGAGTTCACGCCGTCGAACTCGAGATACGTGCGTCGGGTCGGAGTCATAACAAGTACCGGATCGTTGCCGGGCGTTCGTGTCGTCTCGCCGTGCCGCTCGGCGCCAGCGGGCAAGTCATACTGGTGAGGCGTCGCCTTGCCTGCCGACGCGGTGTGCCCGCACCCGGCTCGACGCACGCGCAGTCGCGCGCGGTACCAGCCGACAGTGCGGTTCATGTTGCCGCGCACGCCGTCGTTCGTGTCGCGTGCGTTCCACGTATGCGGCAGTGTGACTGGCTCCCAACCGGTCGCGGCCGAATCGTCGCAGTCGGGAGCGGTGGCGACGGACGGGGGGAGGATGTCGTCGCTCCCATGGCCGCAGGTGAATCGCCAGCCGAGGTCGGCGAGATCGATGACCGTGCGTTCGGGCCCATGGTTGAGCGTTGCGGTGCCGCCGGCGTCGCGGACGTGGTAATGGCCGGTTTCGGTGTTCGGAAGGGTGATGATATGCGGATGCGTCGCATGGGTTGGGATGTTCGGCGTCGGTTGCGATGATTGCGTCATTGGATTGCCCCCGGTTTGTGTATCGATAAATCCACTACTGATTCTATGGCGGAGATGAGGGCTGTGGTGGAGTTTGACGATCGAGAGGCGATTTTCCGGGTGTGCAGGGATCAGTTTGTCGATTGAGAGGCGATCGTTGCAGGCTGACCTGACCTTCACGGCGACTTAGGGGGTATAAATCGGTGGCATTCCGAGCATGATCAGAGAGTGTTAGCCTCTCGATCGTCAAACTGACCCCTGCGTACCTGAAAATCCGCCTCTCGATCGTCGAACTTCTCATGAAACCCGTGCCTCATGCACATGCCTGACACTGTTTGCGCGGGATGGCTGTCTCAAGATTTGGAGAAAGACCTCTGCGTGTTACGGAAACTGCCTCACAGTTTCGAGAAAGCCTCTAAACGACTTCGTTGTCGGGGTCGTTGTCGGGATGTGGACCGCTGTTCCTGCGAAGAAAGGAACAAGTGTTTCCGCTACGGAAAAGGGGAGTCCCCCAACGGGAACTCCCCTTAAAGCAAAGACGAAGCTGTCTTATTCGTCACTTCTGCGAAGCGGCGAGACGCTCGCGGGCCTCGACGATCTCCTTCTCGGCCACGTCGGCGCCGGTCCAGTAGTCGCCCGGCTTGACTTCCTTGCCCGGCTCGAGGGCCTTGTACTGCTCGAAGAAGTGCTTGATCTCGGCGAGGTGGTACTCGTTGACGTCCTTGACGTCCTTGATGCCGTCGTAGCGAACGTCGGCCGGCACGCACAGCACCTTGTCGTCGCCGCCCTCTTCGTCCTCCATGTGGTACAGGCCCACGGCGCGGCACTCGATGACGCAGCCCGGGAACACGGAGTTCTTGACCATCACGAGCGCGTCCAGCGGATCGCCGTCCTCGCCCAGCGTGCCCTCGATGTAGCCGTAGTCATCCGGGTAGCCCATCGCGGTGAACAGCTCGCGGTCGAGGAAGACGCGGCCGGTCTCCTGGTCCACTTCGTACTTGTTCTTGGAGCCGCGCGGGATCTCGACGACGACGTTGAAGGTTTCTGCCATTGTTTTCTCCTTGAGAATCAGCAGTTGCATTGACATGCACCACAATACCGCGTCTCGTGTATTGCCGCGCGACGTAGGAGGCCGAAACCGGAACGGTTATATGGGACGTGGACTCGGTTGCGGCCGTTACGAGGGGCGAAACGGCCGCAACCGAGTCCCGATCGTGGAGTGCCGGCTCAATTGCGGCCGTTTGGGGAACGGAAAAGGCCGCAACCGGATCCCGATGGTGCAACCGGGACTCAGTTACGGCCTTTACGGCTTTGTATAAGGATGTTCGGACGAACCGGCCCGTCGGCCGACTCGTCCAAACCGGCTAGCGCACGACGGTGAAGATGTGCGCCACGTCGGCCCACGGGGCCAGCGAGACGAAGTTGTCCCACTTCCAGTCGAACTCGCGTCCGGTCAGCTCGTCGCGCAGATGCGCGCCCTCGGCCGGATCGACGTCGAAGTCGGGCATCTCGAAGTGGATCTCGTCCTGATGCGCGTTATGGCCGTCGAGGTTCACGACGACGATCAGCGTCTCAGCCTTGCCGGTGCCGGTCAGCTCGGCCGGCGTGTGGCGCGCGAACGCGAGGATCGACGGGTCGTTCGACGGCAGGATCGTCACGTTGTGGTAGCCGAACGCGGCCTTGTGCTCGTGGCGGATGCGGTTCAGGGAGGCCAGCAGCTCGGCGATGCCGAACTTCTTGGCGGAATCCCAGTCGCGCACCTTGACCTCGTACTTCTCGTTGTCGATCTGTTCCTCGAAGCCCGGGCGCTGCTTGTTCTCGATCAGCTCGTAGCCGTTGTAGATGCCCCAGCTCGGGGAGCCCATCGCGGCGAGCACCGCGCGCACCGCGTGGCCGGCGATGCCGTTGTCGCGGATGTAGGCGGTGAGGATGTCCGGCGTGGTCGGCCAGAACGTGTTGTGCTGGTAGTAGCCGTCGTCGCCGTTCGTCTCGAGCAGGTACTCGCTCAGCTCCTCCTTGGTGTTGCGCCACGGGAAGTAGCAGTGCGACTGCGTGAAGCCCACGTAGCTGAGCGCGCGCATCATGCCCGGGCGGGTGAACGCCTCGGCGAGGAACAGCACCTCCGGGTGCTTCTTGGTGACGGCCGCGATCACGTCCTGCCAGAAGCGCACCGGCTTGGTGTGCGGGTTGTCGACGCGGAAGATCGTCACGCCCGCCTCGATCCACAGGCTCATGATCCGCTCGACTTCCTTCTCGATGCCGGGCATGTCGGCGTTGAAGTCGATCGGATAGATGTCCTGGTACTTCTTCGGCGGGTTCTCAGCGAAGGCGATCGTGCCGTCCGGCTTGGTGCGGAACCAGTTCGGATGCGCCTTGACCCACGGATGGTCGGGCGAGCACTGCAGCGCGAAGTCGAGCGCGATCTCGAGGCCCAGCTCGTGCGCCTTGGCGACGAGCGCCTTGAAGTCGTCCATCGTGCCGAGCAGCGGGTCGACGGTGTCGTGGCCGCCGATCGAGCTGCCGATGCCGAACGGCGAGCCCGGATCGTCCGGACCGGCGACGAGCGAGTTGTTGCGGCCCTTGCGGTTGGTCACGCCGATCGGGAAGATCGGCGGCAGGTAGACGACGTCGAAGCCCTCGGCCTTGGCGCGTTCGAGTCCGGAGACGGACGTCTTCAGCGTGCCCTGCACGATCTTGCCGGTCGCCTGGTCGACATACGCGCCTTCGGAGCGCGGGAAGAACTGATACCATGCGGCGAAGCTGGAGGTCGGACGCTCCACCTTGAATCGCTGCGGTGCGCTCGGCGAGATGCCGTCGCGCAGCGGGTTCGTCTCGTGCAGTGCCTCGATGGCGGCGTTATCGGCGGCGGCGAGGCGCTCCTCGGGGCTCAGCGCGCGGTCGGCGGCCGTCTTGGCGGCCTCCTTGAGCGTCTTGCGCTCCTCCGCGTTCAGCTTCGCGTCCTTGTCGACGGCCCAGCGGGCGAGCAGTTCCGCGCCGGAATCCAGCGCGTTCTCCACGTCGTCGTTGACCTTGACCTTGATGCGCGCGTCGTGCAGCCAGGACGCGTACGTGTCCTCCCAGCCTTCGACGGTGACCGTCCATTCGCCGAGCTGACGCTTGACGGCGGCGAACTCGGGATCCCACGGCTTGACGTCGGAACGCTCGCCGCACTTGAGCTCGGCGGCCCAGCGGTCGAGACCCTTGTTGACGCAGGTCATCGGCACGCGCTCCATCTCCTTGCCGCGCGGGTTGCGCACGATCAGGGTGGCGCCGACCTTGGTGCGGCCCTCGATGAAGACCTGGGCCGTGACCTTGAACGGCTCGCCGAGCTCGACGCGGGCCGGATAGATGCTGCGCTCCTCGCCCGGGGTGATGTCCAGCACGTTGACGCGGCCGAACTGGCCGGGCTCGGTGACGGGCAGGGTCTGCGCCGGCGTCTCTCCGACGGCGGTGGTGGAGGGAAGCTTGGCCGCGGCCTTGCGGGTGCGGGTGGTCTTGCCGGCGGTGGACTTGCGGGTGCGGGTGGTCTTGGTTGCCTTCTCGGCGGTGTCAGACGTCTTCGTCGCGGGGGCGGAGGTCGTGGAGGTGCTGCTGGTGCGCTCGACTTCAGCGCTAGTCTGTGCATTTTCCATACGGCCCATTCTAGGGGTGTACGTGTGACGTGGAACAGCGATTATGTGCATGAAAACGCCGTTTTTGAGCTTGAATCGGTTAAATGTGGATAACTTTTCTGTGAATTTGCCGAAAGCCGGCAAAAGTTATCCACAACACGCCGAAAAACCGACCTTTCGACCACATGGTCCGTAATTCGGACGGTCCGCGGGCGAAGTATGCCATGCTTCTTGCAACCCATCCCGGCCAATGCCGGCCGGGATGTGGGCGACAACGTGCGTCGACAAGAGAAGGGAACGATCATGACAGTCCGCAGGACGGAGACGAAGACGACATGGGTGCTCTGCGCACTCGTCGCGACGCTGGCGGCCATGCTGTGCCTCGGCATGGGCTCGACGGCCATGGCCGGAACGATACTGAACCGGCCGGAAAAGGGCACGTACCTCGGCTATCCGTCGCCGGAGGCCGACAAACGCATCATCGTCGGCGTGACGGCGCTCGACGACGACGGCAACCGCTACTACTGCAGCGAGGCGGGGGAGACCGTCAACTACGTGGTCGCCGGCACCGCGCTCATCGCCGACAGCGAGCCGGCGCGCAGGATCGCGTGGCTGATGGACCGGTACGATACGGAGGGCGACAGTCTGACGCTCGCCGCGATCGGCGTGCTCGTGCACGACTATTTCGACGTGGACATGGATCGCTGGCAGACGCACCGCGACGTGATCTACGACGAATACCCCGACATCGGCGCGCGCGTGGACGAACTGTGGGAGGAGGCGGGCCGCAACGCGCCTCTCGGATCGGCCGTGGAGCAGACGTACGCCCAGGGCGTGCGCGAAGGCGAGGTCAGCGTGCGGGTCGTCAACGCGCACGACGAGGCGCTGCCCGGCATCGCCTATACGATCACGCTGAGCGGGCCGGCCGTGTTCGTGGAGAACGGCGAGGCGACGATCTCCGGAGTCACGGCGGAGGAGGCGATCGTCCATGAGTGGCGGGCGACGCAGGCCGGCGAAGTGACGGTCACCCCGACCTACCATGTTCCCACATTGGAGCTCATATCCGGCTCGCAGGATCTGATCCGCCTGTCCGAGGGCATGACCAAGCGGGGCGGCGACGTGGTGCGCTTCGCCGCGCGCAAGGACTTCGCGCCCGGCATCGTCACCGAAACCGTCGACGCAACCGTGGACCCGGGCGAGCCGATCCGCGACGACGTGACCATATTGCTCGACGGCGAGCATAATCATTGGCTCGACGGCGAGGTGCTCAACGCGACGGGCTGGTATTTCGACGGCATCCCCGCCGAGCGCGTGGGCGACGTGCTTGCTCCGGAGTCGGAGGAGAGCGCGGAATCGTTCCTGCGGCGCATCGCCGACCTCGGATACGAGCCGTCGGCGTACGGCATGGCGACGTTCACCGAATCGGGGCAGACCGTGCGCGTACGGGCGACGAGCGAACCCGGTGGCGACGAGCCGTACCTCGCCCCGGGCGACGGCCGGTTCGGCACATGGGTGTGGGCCATCGAACTGGCCGAGCAGAGCGAACGGGTCCGGGAGCATCTCGCGCATGACGTGGTCACCCCGTTCCTCGACCCGGCCGAAACCAACGCGAACCGGTCGCGGCCCATCGTCGAATCGACCGTCACCGAACATTCGGCGAGCGTGGGTGCCGAACTGAGCGACACGATCACCGTCGGCGGCTTCCCCGACGACCACGGCACGTTCGCCGGGGACGGGGCGCTCGGCCTGGACGCGGACCGCGCGCACGCGCAGGTGAGCGTGTGGTGGGCCGGGGACGCGGACGATCCGTCCAAGGACGACGACTGGAGGCCGGACGGCGAGCGGACGCCGGACGAGGACGAGCATCACCGGCTCGTCGGTACATGGGACTATCCGGCCGTGAACGGACGCATCCGCGTGGGCGGCGGCGAGCCGGACGCGCACGGGAACGCCGTGAACATCACCGCCGAGACGCACGGCTGGTACGTGTTCGTCTGGAGCTTCGCCGGCGACGACCGCGTGGCCGCCGCGTCCAGCGCGTACGACGACGCATGGGAGCGCACGCGGGTGCGCGAGACGCCGAGCACTCCGTCGGATACGCCACAGGACACGACGGAACGACAGACGCCGCCGGACGGGTCGGAGGAGCCGGACAAGCCGACGCTGGTCACGCAGGTCGATCCCGAACGGGTCATGATCGGGGAGTCGTTCCGCGATACGGCGACGATCCGCGGGACGTTGCCGGACGGCGCCTACGTGACGTTCAGCGCCTACGAGGCGATCGCGGACGGCGAGCTGCCCGGCGTCAACGGCAAGCTGCTCGACGAGGCGCGCGTGGAGCCGAAGCCGTCCGGGGCCGCGAACGATGCGGCCGGGGTCGCGGACGCGAAGACCGGGGCCGCGGACGATGATGCGGGAGGCGTTGCGGGAGGAACCGCGGACGGTGATGATGCGGACGGTGACACGGCGTCGGACGTTGACGCTGACGTTGACGCGGACACTGCCGCGGATACGGCGGTTGGATCGGGCGACGATGCCGATTCGGATGATGGAGCGGACGCGGGCGACGACGTGGATTCGGATGACGAAGCGGACGCGGGCGACGATGCGGTTGCGGATGACGCTGCCGGTTCGGGCGACGATGCGGACGATGGCGGGACCGTGCCCTCCGGCGGGGTCGCGCCTCGCGTATGGACTGCCGTCAGCCCGGAAATCAGTTCGCCGAACGCCGGACTCGTGTACTGGAGGGCCACCGTGTTCTCCGCAGAGGGCGACGTGCTCGTCACCCACGAGCTCGGTGTCGAAGGAGAGGTCGTGACGGTGACCGCGGAACCGGATTCCGAAACGGCGCAGGAGGAACCGGAACAGCCGCTGCCCTACACGGGTGCGGACGTTGGCATCGTGCTCGCCGTGGCCTGCGTCGCGCTCGCCGGAGGAATCGCCCTGCTGATGGCCGTCCATCGTCCCGACCGGTGGTTCGCGTCGCGCCGCTAAACGCGGATGCCATGTCATGCCGTGCCGTGGGCCATGGATGACGAAAAAGGCCGGGAACCTTGCGATTCCCGGCCTTTCGATTGGTAGCGGGGCATGGATTTGAACCATGGACCTCTGGGTTAAAAGACGGGGGCCGGTAGTCAGGCCGCCAGTCCCAGCTCAGAGGGTCGCGTGTTTTCCATGCCCCACCGTCTGCGAGAGTCGTCAACGGCGACGACGGGCAGACCTCCATTTCCTCTAAGCTCCGACTGACTGAGATCGGAGCGCATTAGCGTGTCAACGCCGACGCCGAAGAACTGCGCCGCGCGGCACATGTCGTTGAATGACCAAGTAGCGCCGGTATTGATCATTCGGTTGAGATTCTGGCGGTGCTTGCCCATATAGGCTGCAAGATCGCTTTGTTTTAGCCCGCGGACCGCGAGCATCATGCGGATATTGTCCAGCGCGACAGACTGGTAGTCCGTCGCTGTCGCCGCTGGCGCTGTCATTGTTTCGGTCATGACTTCATTGTAGCCAAATCTGATTACACGGTCAACACGCCGTGTACTTTACAAACGTAACCAACATGGTCTATATGTAATCACATGCGGTTACAAAGACAGAACGAAGAGACAGCTTCTCGAATCCTGAAGCTAATCAGCGAGCGCGGGACAACTCAGTCGGCGCTCGCCGACGAGATTGGGATTACCCGACAGGCTTTGTCTAACAAGATCAAGGGCAACAGGCCCTTCACCCTCAAGAACATCTCCGCCATCGCCGATGTGTTCGAAGTCAGCATCGACTACCTCACCGGACGCATCCCCAACTACTGGCCCGACCCGTGGAACCCCAACGAGGCACCCAAATGATCTTCCTAATCTGCGGCATCATCCAACTCGCCACCGGCATCGCAGACCTCATCGCCGGCATCACCCGCCCCAACTTCTACCAAGGACTCTGCGGCGTCATATTCCTCGCATGGGGCATCACCAACCTCATCATCTGGCACGACGAACGCCACGACACCATCCGAAGACGGACCGAAACCATCGACAGCCAACTCGGCCAACACCTAGAGGACACACTATGAGCAACAGCATCACTCTCGAACTTCCCAGCAACGGCCTCGGCTCCGGCTGCAACATTCTTCGCTGCCACGACCGAGCCGGCGGCGACATCGCCATCCTCATCATCGCCCGAGACCTACCCGCCGTCACCATGAAAGAGCTGCGCGACGGACTTGTCACGCAGCTCGATCAACAAATCAAGGCGTCAAGCAACAAAGCTAACGCCAAACCTCAGGCTCTTCGGGCTGATAGTCGGACACCGTCCACCACAGAGCCTGAGCCGGATTGAAGCGAATATCCCTCACCGATTCAAGCCCATTGGTCGAAGCCCTGAACGACACCGCCTTTCCGTTCTGCAAAGCGACGTTGATGCGCGTCAGTACGTCATCGGCGTTCTCGGACTCGTCCAAGTCGAAAAACAACTGAGCGTTTCCAGACTGCACCTGAAGTCTCTTGACCATTTGAATACTTCCTTTCCCCGCGTGCTGCGGTTCTTGTTTTGGTTGGCACCATCAAGCCTACGGCCACGGGGAAAGGACCCACCCTCTTGAAGGACACGCCATGAACCCCCTCACCCGCTGGCCCTACCTCACCGCCATCACCCTCACCGTCACCGAAGCCGTCTGCTGGTGGTGGCTGTTCACCCACATGGCATGCGCCCACCCCATCGGCAACGGCATCGCCGCCCTCACCGCCTTCATCCTCATCCCCCTCGCGATCATGACCATGATCGACCACACAGAACTTCCCCCGGCCCAACTTCCTTCCACAACACACATTGCGGGGGCCGCCGGAGGCGACAAGGCCAGTCGATAACACCACCATCCACCAACCCCGCGCCGGTCCATCTCCTACCGGCACGGGCCCAAGGGCGGGACGCACGGCAAGCCGCCGGCCACGAGGCCTTGTGTACTCACCTCAAACGACCGGCACCCGGTTCGACTCCGGGCCCGTCCACGCAAACCGAAAAGAGAACCCCATTGCACACCAAGCGCACGCTCATGACATGGCCCCTCACCCCCGAGGGCCTGACCATGCAGCCCGGCGACCTCATGGCCTCGCTCTACGAGACCATCAACCTCGCCAACGCCGACCCCGCATGGCCCTAC
Source organism: Bifidobacterium amazonense (assembly GCF_018555435.2). GTDB lineage: Bacteria > Actinomycetota > Actinomycetes > Actinomycetales > Bifidobacteriaceae > Bifidobacterium > Bifidobacterium amazonense. Next base: position 17,033 of record NZ_JAFEJT020000027.1, on the reverse strand, counting down.
CTCATCATCCCGCCCAAACCCGGCGAGATCGAGATAGACCGCCGCAAGGGATGGATAGGCGCCGAGTGCGAATACGTGAGCAAAAAGGAACTCAGAAAGGAATACCGCAATGGATAACCTCACCAAGCTCGCCAACGAGCTCGCCGCCAACGACGATGCCCTCTATCTCGACAGCCTCAAGGCGACCCTCGCCAAGGCCCTCGAAAACGCCGGACTCGCCCTCACCGACCCCGCCAAGGCCGTCGTCTTCGAGTACGACCCCGCCACCATCGCCAAGATCGCGGCCGACGCCATGAACGACGACGAGGAAGACGACGAGGACCCCGTCACCGCCGACCCCGAGGACTTCACCGAGCACCTGCGCGCCCTCGCGCTCATGGCCCACGAAAACCTCGCCCACATCGAGACCGACGCCCTCGCCCACAAATGGGCCGACATCCACGGCATCGCCGTCAACGGCAAGAACATCATCACCCGCCTCGTCCACGCGATCGACGAACTGGAGGACTAATGGCCGGCGAAACCACGCTCACCATCATCGGCAACCTCACCGCCGACCCCGAACTCAGGAACACCCAAGGCGGCGGCACCGTCTGCTCGTTCACCGTCGCCTCGACCCCCCGCGTCTACAACCGCCAGTCCGGCCAGTACGAGGACGGGCCAGCCCTGTTCATGCGCTGCGCCGCATGGCGCGACCTCGCCCAGCACTGCGCCCAGACCCTCGCCAAAGGCATGCGCGTCATCGCGTCCGGCCAGCTCAAGCCGAACAACTACACCGACCAACAGGGCCAGAAGCACTACGGCGTCCAGCTCGTCCTCGACGAGATCGGCCCCAGCCTGCGCTTCGCGACCGCCACGGTCCAGCGCCAGCAGCAGGGCCAAGGCTTCCAAGGCGGCCAGCCCGCCTATCAGGGCGGACAAGCCTACGGACAGCAGCAGGACACTGGGCAGGACCCGTGGTCCAACAACATCTAAGGAACCCCAATGAAGAAGACAGCCGAGGGCGTGCAGGACGCGCTCATCCCCGACGAGATCACCCCGCTCATGCTGCTGCCCCTCGCAGCGAAGGCCGCCAAGGCCAAGAGCGACGCCGGCGCGTTCCGCATCGCGGTCGCCAAAATGCTCCCCTTGGAGACCCGAGAGGCCTACGTCCGCAAATACAAGAACATCGACCCCGTCACCGAAGCGCTCTACGACGCCGACGAGATCATGCAGGCCATCATCGACGCCGCCAGCGCCGTGGACGACCTCATGACCTACCCCATCGAGGCACGCAAGCGCATCGGCGTCCACGACATCCGCCGGTCGCTCGAAGACCCCCTCCGGGGCCTCGCGACCACCGAGGACGTGGACCCGGACACCGGCGAGATCACGGAGGACTGACAGATGACATGGTGGATGGTCGACGACGCCCTCTATGACTCGCAGAACATGGAGCAGGTCAGCGCCGAGGCGCTGGGCGTGCATATCCTCATGTGCTCCTACGTGGGCAAGCACATCTACGACGAGAACTTCGACCCCAGCTTCACCCTGAAGCGCGTCGAGCTCGTCACCCGCATCGCGAAGAAGCCCCCCACCCCCCGCAAGCTCCAAGCCATCACCGTGGAGCTCGTCGAGGCGGGCATGTGGTGCGATCTGGGCGACAGGTACCGGATAGTCGAATCCCAGCCGTTCGGCAAGTTCGCCGGCAGCCGCGAACTGTCCGCCAAGAGAGCCGCCGCGGGCCGTGCCGGCGGCAGAGCCTCGGGACAGTCGAGACGAAGCAAAACCGAAGCAAATGCTTCAAGCAAAACGCAAGCAAATGCTTCAAGGTTGCTTGAGCAAACGGGAAGCAAATCGAAGCAACCGGTACCTAGCCTATCCGATACCGATAATCCCCCTGACCCCCCGCAAGCAACCTACGACCTCGCCGAGGCCGAACACCGGGTGGATACCCGGACCGGCCAGATCGTCCGCGACGCCTACCCCGGCCGCATCGGCCGCAGGACCGACGTGGACCACGCCCTCACGATCGCCTTGGAGGACTGCGACCCCCAGACCCTCTACGGGGCCGTCATCCGCTACGGGCGGGCCGTCGACAACGGCGACGTGCTCCGCAAGGACGTGCCACCCCTCACGGAATGGCTTCAGGAAGGCCACTGGAGGCGCTGGCAGCCCGACAAGCCAAGAACCTACGAATGGGGAGGCATCACACGCCAATGGCTCAAAGAACACATCGAGGACCACGTCCCCAACGGGGCGTTCACCGCAAGCCGCGAACAAGCCTTCTGGGCCGAGGTCAAGACCGGCCACGAGCCCAAGGAAGTCGCCCGCAGCATCGTCGACGAGATCAACATCCGGGCCCGGCGTACTACCTCGCCTGCGGTCTCATAGCCACCCTCGGCATGCCCATCGTCACCTACCTCATCAGCAAACTCTAAGAAAGGACCATCATGCAGAACCTCATCCGCGACAGCCTGCTGCTCGGCGCCCAGATCAACATCACCATCACGCCCGCCGGCTACTACCCCGAGGAAACCCGCGACACCGAACCCGAAGACGTCCAGACGCCGGACATCGAGCCCACGTACAAGCCCATGCCCGACGGCGCCGTGTTCGCGATCGGCGGCCACGACATCGAATACCGGTTCATCCCCCACGGGCCCGTCGTCACCTGCGTCCCCACCGCGGCATTGCCCCAATGCAAGCCGTTCGACAAGCTCGGGGACTCCAACGAGTGGAAGACCTCAAGCCTGCGCCATTGGCTCAACCACGAGTTCTGGCTGGAGAGCATGCCCGACGAGCTCAAACGCGACATCGTGCCCACCAAGCATGACGGCGTCGAAGACCTCGTCTGGCTGCCCACCGAGGCCGAGGTGTTCGGCAGCGCGATCTTCAGCAACAAGGAACTCGCCACCGGGGAGGCCCGTCTGTTCGACACCAAGACGTCCCGTCGAATCAGGGACACCAATGGGGAACCGCGCTGGTGGTGGACACGCTCGGCCAACTCCGTAAGCCCGAACCATGTGCCCATCATCACCCCGGACGGCGCCGTGGACTATCGGAGCGCCGGCGGCGCAACGGGCGGCGTGCTGCCGTGCTTCAACCTTCCAAGGGAAAGCGCCTGAGCATGGCCGCGAATCCATCGAAGGAAACCCGCCAGATTGTGCTCGGCCGTGACCAACACCGTTGCGTGGTGTGCGAGACCTACCTGCGGCCCGGCCAATGGCCCGGCATGAGCATCCACCACCGGCTCCGCAGATCGCAGGGCAGCGGCGAGGACGAGCTGCACGAGCCCAGCAACCTCATCAGCGTGTGCGGCATGGACAACTCGACCGGCTGCCACGGCTGGATACACCAGCACCCGAACGAGGCCGTGAAGCTCGGCTACCTCATCCGCAGCTACGACGACCACAAGCCCAGCGAAGTGCCCATATTCAACCAGCGCTACGGCTGGCAACTGCTGTCCACCGACGGACAGGCCACCCCCTGCAAACCACCCACCCCCCTCAAGGAAGGACCAACGAAATGACCGACAACATCGACAACACGCTCCTAGACCCGCCCCAGCCGCCGGCGAAACGGCATATGCTGCTGTGGCTCGACACCGAGACCACGGGCCTCGACCCGTACAACTGCGAGCTCTTGGAGATCGGCATGCAGTTGACCGACATGCGCGCCGACACTAGGGGAGATTCGCTGCATCTGATCGTCCACCCGGACAGCGTGCGCAACTGGGCCATCCACCCCGAGCTGTTGAACGCCTACGGCATGCACATCGCCAACGGCCTCATGCTCGAAAGCGCGGAAGCACCCCAAGAGGGCTACGACTACAAGCACACCGCGTGGAACCTGCGCGAGTTCATCAACGATTTGACCGACCGGTACATCCTCCACCCGGCCGGCACCAACGTGGACTTCGACCTCAAACAGCTCGACACCCACCTGTCCAAACACGTCGACGGCAGCATCACCGAGGGACTGAGCCACAGGAAGCTCGACCTGTCGTCCTTCCGCCTGCGGGACATGGCCGACGGCCTCGACCCCTACAAGGACCGCGAGCAATCCCAACACCGGACCACGTACTGCCTCGACAGGGACATCACCGAATACCGCCAACGCCTCACCGGAAAGGTCGCACAGTGAACCATCTGACCCGCCAGCAACTCCAGATCGTCAACCACCTCAGCTTCGCCAACGAACGCCTCGCCCAAGTCCTACGCGACATGAGCGACCCCGCCCTCGAAGCCGACGACGTCAACGACAGCGTGGGCAGCCTCGACGGCCTCGCCGACTACCTGCGCAACACGGCCCGCGAGTGCGGCCGCCTGCTCGAAGACCTCATCCACGACACCACAGGAATCGAATCATGATCACACCCGAGTTCAACTACAACGACAACCCCCAGCCGAAGAAACAACGGACGCCTCTCGTCCTGTTCGGCGAGATCGTCGCCGTCATCCTCGTCATCGGCGTCACCGCCCTCATCGGCTCGCTCATCATCGCCGGCCTTACCGCACTCTGGAGATTCATCATCTAAGGAAGAACAATGCCCTACAAAACACAAGAGTTCACCATAGACACCTACGTCTGCGACCTCTGCGGCTTCATCGAAACCGCAATCACCAACGAAACAGCAGATACAGACGGTTACGAACTACTGGAAGACAAAGGGTGGCACTCCACACCGCCCAGCATCTTCGACGATCGCTGCCGCTGCTACTGCCCGAACTGCTGCGCCAACCACCAGATCAACTCACCCAACCTGTGCGCCGAATGCGACACCATCACCTACAACGACCACGCCGAAGGCCATCTCGACGGAGAAACATGGACCTGCGCCGCATGCACCGCCAAACTCGAAGAGGAATACGCCAACTCATGAAACGAACAACCCTCGCGCTCGCCGCCATCCTCGCCATCCTCGCGCTCGCCGGCTGCGGAGAAACCCCCACCGGCACCGACGACGGCACCAAAGACAACCCCATGTCCGGCTACATCGCATGGTACGAGACCCCCGACCGCAAGGCCAAGGTCCAATGCTTCAACATCAGCGCCGGCGTGTCCTGCGACTGGGACCACGTCATCGTCGACGGAGGCACCAAATGAGCCCCGAACTTGCCGAATACATCGCGCTCGCCAGAGCCGGCCAAGCCCCCATGAGTCCCGCCGAACGACGAGCCATCTACAACCACCGCAAATACCTCGAAATCAAGGCAAGAGACCCCGAATACTACACACGCCGACGCCGCGAGGAACGCCGCCAACGCAGAAAGGCACAACACCATGAATGATCAGGACGCCGAACGCTTCCTCATCGACGGCATCGAGGAATACACGTCACTGAGAGCAGACCCCGACTATCAGGACGCACAAACCGTCACCCGCCAATGGCTCCAAGCCCACGACCGACGAATCCGCGCCGAAGCCTTCCAAGAAGGCAAAACAATGGCGCTCGCCGCCTATGGGAAGTTCTCGAAGATGTCCGAGGCCGAGAAGGCCAACCCCTACGAGGACTTGGAGGCCGGGGGCAATGCGATAGTCCACTTCCCTCCCGTCATCGCCTTCGGCCGGCTGGAGCCCGACAAGTGGCTGCTGTTGAAGACCTTGGAGGAAGCGGCCGAGATGGTCGACGCCGGCAAGGCCCACATCCACGACGAGGCCAGCGCGGACAAGTGGACTGCGTTCATGGACGAGATCGCCGACGTGGTCCAGACCCTCGCCAACCTGTGCGCCGCGTTCGACATCGCCGACAGCGAGCTCTACGAGGCGCTGGACAGGTGCCGGGAGCGCAACCGCAAGCGGGGGAGACTGTGATGTGGGCCCGAGTCACCACCCAAGGCCGGCAAATCCGTCTCACCCCCAACATGGTCGATGTGCTGCTGAACGCGCTCGACAGACCCGTCTACCCCGTCAACCGCAATCACCGGCGCACCTTCGAGGCCCTGCAATCCTACGGACTGCTCACCCCGGTCGGCTACGAGAAATGGTCGCCCACCGGCGAGGGTTGGAAGATCGCCACCTAGATCAAGAAAGGCACTGAGGAATGAAGAAAACCTACTGCGACATGTGCGGCAACGAGTTCGTCGGCAAGGGGCTCCATATGGACATCGACCTGTTCAGCCGATCGGACAGCGACATGAAGTCCTACCACATGGACTTCGACGTATGCGACGACTGCGCCGAGGACTACGAGGGCGACACCCTCGGCTACCTCGGCATCGGACAGGACCGCACCCTGAGCTTCGAGAAGGAAGGCTAATGAGCAAGCTCGCAGAGATCGCGTGGCAAATGCTCGCCGAAGGCAAGAGCGTCGAGGACGTCAAACTCCGCACGCAACTGTCCACGGCCGTCATCGAGGCCATGAGGAAGGACCAACAACGCCAATACGACAGCAAGCACCGTCGCGAGGCCCGCAACAGGCAATAAAGAAAGCCCCCACCCATTGCCGTGGGAGAGGACTCGCATGTCATCGAGAAACGACACCGCAAGTCTACCACTAGGGCGGAGGCCACCTCATGGAAAACACCCCGGATTGCCCGCGCTGCGGCAAGCCCATCACCATCGACCGCATGACGATCTGTCCGGCCTGCGCCAACGAGCTTCAGCGGCGTATCGAATGGCTCGGCCAGATCGGCATGCCGACCCTTCAACAGGTCGCCTACCGCAAGGCCCGGTTCGGCCAGAAGGCCATCCGATCGGGCAACAAGGCGTTCGCGCCCACACCCTTCGACCTTGAGGCCCAACAGGTGTACGTCACCGCCGAAGCCACGCTCCAGCAGACCGGCGGCATCCTCGACATCCGCCCCCTCGGCTACGACCGGCGCGAACAGCCTCGCACCCTGCGGGATTGGGTCTACCTATGCCCTCAGCTCGTCAGGCAGATGCCCCAGCTCGTCCGCACGCCCGGCGCTGCCGGCATGCTCGACCGCATCGTCAAGGCCTGCGACATGGTCTCCGCCAAGATCACCCGCCCCGGCGAAAAACGGCTCGTCGGCGTATGCACCAACTGCCTGACCTTCCGGCCGCCCGTCCGCACGCCGATCTACGCCACCGAAACCGACGGCTACGCCGTATGCCCCGCCTGCGGCACCTTCCTCACGCTGAACGACGTGAGGCTCGCCTACCTTAAGGGCGCGGGCCTCTTGCACATCACCCGCACCCAAAGCGAGGCCGCCCGATGGGTCCGCGAGAACACCGGCGTGCAGGTCACCGGCAAAGACCTCAAGAACTGGAGGACACGCGGCAAAATGCCCTCCACAAGACATGTGGAAGGCCCCTACTGGGCATGGAACATCATCGAATTGCTGGAGTGCGCCGAAGCCCGGCTCAAGACGGGAAACCGTTGAAATTGCGGGCTGAGCCTTTTTTGTGTTACGCTGTCGCGTGAATGGTGGTGCGGAAAAGGTCCGCTCCGCCATTTCGCATATATGGGCGGCTCCCCGATCGGGCGCCGATGGGTCCAAACCGTCGGCGAATGTGCTCCGCCCGCCAATGGTCTCGGTAGCTCAGCGGCTAGAGCAATACGATACGTTCCTATCGGTCGGCGGTTCGAATCCGCCCCGAGGCCCAACCCCCGTTAGCCCAACAGGTAGAGGCGGCCGATTCAAGCTCGGCGCGGTCCCGGTTCGAATCCGGGATGGGGGACAGGTGGCGCGTGCCTGAGAGGACTAAAGGGCCCCGCCGTGAGGCGCGGCAAGCGGCAAACAGAGGCTCGCAACCTCGACGCTTCGCGGATTCGAATCCCGCCCGCCACCAACATTCGCACGCCCCGCATATCCAGACCTGAAATCTGGCCCCATGCGGGGCGTTCGCATGCCAAGCCGTGAGTGGCGTGTCACAAGTAACCGCGGCCGCCTAGCAGGGCACTTTTAGGGACAGAGCGCCGGGACCGTCCCGCATATGCGGCCCCGACGCTCCACCCCACCGCAGCAGGGAAAGGACAAACCCCATGCCAGTGACCTGCGACATACACCTCTACGCCGGCGTCGAGATAGGCGTCATCCATTTGGAACTACCCCCCGGCCTCGAAAACGACCCCGAAGGCATCCGGCAACGAATGGCCCTCGGCATGCAAGCCTTCCGGGGGGCCTTCGAAAACCCACCCCCTCCCAACGAAAGCCCCTGCCATGAGCACCATCCCCCAAATCCCGCACACGATCACCATCGACGCGCACCAACATAAGGTGCTCATCGACGGACTGCCCTTCACATACCCCCTCGCCTCAATAGGCCCCCGCCCCCAGTTCGAACCCGGAGGGGCCGGCATAGTATGGCTCCCGCTACTGGCCGACCACTGCGAATACAAGGCCGACATCCAAGCCAACAGCGAGCGCCGATCGTGAACAATCCTCGTCGCAGGAATGGGCACAGGCGTGACGAACTGAACAGGCGACACAAGATCGGGCATCCCGATTGCTACATCTGTGGCGGTCCGATCGATTACGATGCGGTCGCTCCGAGTCCTTGGAGCTATGTCACAGACGAAATAGTGCCGGTCAAGTACGGCGGCGACCCGCTGAGCTGGGACAACACTGCGCCAGCGCATTGGTGGTGCAATCGCATCAAGTCGACTCATTCGATTCAGTGGGCTCGCGCCAAGGTTCGTGAACTCATCAAGGAAGGCAAGGCTCCGAGTCGGCGAGCGCCTGAGAGTGTCGTGGTTCGTTCGTCGGATTGGTTCGGCCGTTGATGGGTGGGGGGAGTACCCCTCCCGGTCGTGTCATGGCCACCACGGGCAAAGGGCCGTTTTACCCCCGAGGTTTTTTCCACAGGATAGGAGGGCTGGGAAGTGGTTGCCAGAACCCGTAAAACCGTGTCGAAACCCGCTGCCAAGCCCTCGGCGCGTAAGGCGCACACGCTTAGGAACGCGGCCAATTCCGGTGATCGTCGTCGGCTGCTCGTTGCCATGCGTAATCTCATCGCCGACAAGCTCGACGAGGGCAAGGTATCGCCACGCGATCTCGCGGCCTTGACCAAGAGGTTGGCGGACCTGAGCAACGACATCGACGCGATCGACAAGGCCGCCGCGGTCAACGACCCGGTCGCCGTTGCCCTCGACGTGGAAGACGAGACCTTCGATGACGAGCCTGAACATTGACGGCGCCGACCGTCTCGTCATTCCCGACGGCGTCCACTCTAGTCAGGAACCCAGCCTCAACGCGCTCGCCAACGCCGCGGGCGACCGGTTCGACGTATGGCAGCGGCAGATAAACCGGCTGGCGTTGTCCATGACGGTTGAGGGGTTCTGGGCCGCGCGCAACGTGGTCATGAGCATCCCGCGCCAGACCGGCAAGACGTTCGACGTCGGATGGCTCGTCATTCACCGGTGCGCGCGCACGCCCGGCCTGCGAGCCGTGTGGACCGCCCAGCACTTCAGCGTCATCAAGGACACGTTCGAGGGCATGTGCGGCATCGTGCTGCGCCCCGAGATGGCGTCGCTCGTCGACCCCGACCACGGCATCAGCCTCGCCGCCGGCAAAGAGGAAATCCGCTTCCGCAACGGTTCGCGCATCTTCTTCCGAGCCCGCGAACGCGGAGCCCTCCGAGGTGTCAAGAAGGTCGCCCTGCTCGTCATCGACGAGTGCCAGCACCTCTCCGACAGCGCTATGGCCGCCATGCTGCCGACCCAGAACCGCGCCTATAACCCCCAGACGATCTACATGGGCACCCCTCCCGGCCCAAAGGACAACGGCGAGGCGTTCACCCGCATGCGCACCAAAGCGTTGTCCGGGCGAAGCCATTCCAGCATGTACGTCGAGTTCTGCGCCGAACGAGGCTGCGACCCTTTGGACCGCGAACAATGGAAGAAAGCCAACCCCAGCTACCCCGGCCACACCAGCGACGAGTCGATCATGAACCTGTACGACAACCTCGCCGGCGACGACTTCAACCGCGAAGCCCTCGGCATCTGGGACGAACACTCCACCAGCGCCGCCATCGACCAAGCCAAATGGGACGAGGCCACCGTCAACCGGCGCCGCGAAGACGGCGTCATGAGCTTCGGCATCGACATGAACCCCGACCGCACCCGACTCACCATCGGCGCGTGCATGAAATACGCTGACGACACCGCCCACATCGAACTCGCCGAATACCGCGACACCAACCGCGACGGCGTCATGTGGGCCGTCAACCTCTTGGAACGAGTCTGGGACGACACCGCCGCGGTCGTCATCGACGCCCAAAGCCCGGCCATGAGCCTGATCACCGACCTACAGGAAGCCGGCATTCACGTCACCGTCACCAACAGCGCGGCCATGGGTCAAGCCTGCGGACGCTTCCAAGACATGCTCAAGGACGGCACCCTGACGCACCTGCCCGAAGACGGCCAACAACCACTATGGACAGCCGTCAGGAAAGCCACCATCCGCCCCATCAACAAACAAGGCCTCTTCGGCTGGAACCGCCCCGACGACGACACCGACATCAGCCCCCTCGTCGCCTGCACCATCGCCCTCCACGGCGCCATGACCACCCGACGAGACCCCACACGAGAAACGGAGACATGGTTCTAATGCCCGAAATCACGGACGAATACGGCATGGCCGTAACCAACCCATCCACCAGAGACGCCTACCTCGCCGTCAGCTCCGCCAACGTCTCAGTCATCGACGGAGTCGCCGACGACGACATGCCCACCATCCAGAAACTGCTCAAAACATGGCGCGACCACTACCCGCGCAACATGCTGCGCACCGACTACTACCAAGCCCGATACCGATACCGAGGCATCGCCTACAGCATCCCCCAGCACATGAGGGACATCGCCGAACCGATGATAGGCTGGCCCAACAAAGCCGTCCGAGCGCTCGCCGACATGAGCGTCTTCGAAGGATTTGACGCACCAGACTCCATCCAAAGCCAAGTCAACGAGCTCGCCGAAGACAACGAGCTCGACATCGCCGTCTCACAGAGCGTCGTCAGCGCCTACATGCACGGCTGCTCGTTCCTGACGATCTCCGCCGACGTCGACAACCCCGACCGCATCCTGATCATGCCCCGCGCCGCCGATTGGAGTGCTGGCATCTGGGACTACCGGCACCGCCGCCTCGCCTCTGCCCTGACCATCACCGACAGGGACGACAAGACCGGCAACATCACGGCGTTCAACGTGTGGCTTCCCGGCAAAACCTACGAAGTCGAGCACCAAGACGACGGCTGGCACGCGAACACCATCATCACAAACCTCGACCGGCCCAGCGTCGTTCCACTCATCAACGACGCGCAGTCCTACCACCCGCTCGGCAACAGCCGCATCACCAGAACTCTCATGCACCTGACGGACTTCGGCCTGCGCACCATGGTCCGCATGGAAGCCACGGCAGAGTTCTACGCCGCGCCCAGAATCTGGTTCCTTGGCGCCTCGAAGAAATTCACCAGCGACACATGGTCGTCGATCGTGAGCGTCATGAACGGCATGCCCGCCAACAAGGACGGCAGCACCCCGCAGCTCGTCCAGCTCCAACAGGCATCCATGCAGCCGCACGCCGACATGCTCAAGACCATCGCGCTCATGGTGTCCGCTGAAACCGACATCCCCGTCAACGACCTCGGCATCACCATGGACAACCCGGCATCCGCCGAAGCCATGGCCGAAGCCGAACGCAAACTCTCCCGAACCGCCGACCGGCAGAACAAGCGCTTCGGCCGGGCTCTCAAGGACGCGATGGGCCTCGCGCTCGCCTATCAGGGCGCCGACCCCGACGTCGTCCGCGAACTGCGACCGATCTGGGCACCCGTCAAGGAAACCAGCGACGCGGCCCGCGCCGACTGGTACCAGAAGGTCGCCAGCACCAATCAGGCGTTCGCGGACAGCGACGTGGGGCTGACCCGCGCCGGCCTGACATGGGACGAGATCAAGGCGCATCGAGCCTACGAGAGGCAGCAGCGGACCCAGCAGTCCATCGACGAACTCAGAGCACGCCTAACCGTCGCCAAAAACGACGGACAACAGGAGGTGAACGGCAATGGCAACGGGAACGCCGACCAATCTTCCGCTGGACAACCTCAACCCGGCTCAGCGTCAGGCGTTCCAAACGCATCTTGACGATCTCTGGGACGACTATCAGGACATGCTCGCGGACCTGACACTCGAAGCAAAGCAGATGGCGGCGGGCGTCGCATGGGACAACTTCGAAGACCCCTTGCATTACCTGCGCACCGAGGTCTTCGAGGAATACGCCAACCGCGCCAACCAGCTCGCCAACGACTACTATGACGCCGTCCGCTCCGCATGGAGCGAGGCGGCCGGCGTCGACCTCCCCGAATACAAACCCTCGCAGGTCAGCGCCGACCGTTCCTTCTGGCAGATCGTCGGCGGATACAACAGCACCGACCACGTCGGCCTCAAATTCACCGACGTCATCAACCACCGGAGCAAGGCCGGCTTGACCATGGACGACCTCTGGGCCATGAAGACAGACGGCTTCGGCGAAGACGAATGGATGAACCTAGCCGCCGACATCGTCGGCACCACGGCCCGGCTCACCTCTCGCTTCAACGGCGAAAACGACCCATCACAACCCCGATACGCGCGCGTGCCGGTCGGGCCAACCTGTGCCTTCTGCATCCTCATGGCATCCAGAGGCTTTGTCTACTGGAGCGAGGAAAAGGCCGGCGGAAGAGGCAACCGATACCACAAAAACGACGACTGCCGCATCGTTTCCAACTGGGGCAAGGCCCGAATCAAAGGCTACGACCCCGACGGCATGAAGGAACGCTACAAGCAATGCCGCCAATCCATCGCCGGCATGCTCAACCGCGACGAATACGCCAAATACGTCGCCGAAATGAAGGCGCAAGGCAAGAAAACCTCGGAAATCGACAAATACGACGAATGGACAACCCACCGCATCGTATCGGAAATGGGATGGAGAGACCGTCAATGGCTCTACGACGGAACCGAGCCAAGCATCGAGTTCGCATCCCCGGAGATCAAGGCCGAAACCGAGAAAGCCCGCCCGCAGGAACTACGAACCGCCGCCCGAGACCGCAAATTCGGCATCAAGCCGATGTTCCAACTCGACTACAAGGAAGTCGAAAACCCCGAGACTCACATCATGGAACGAGTCGGCCTATCGGACTGGGCCGGCGGCATCGAGATCAAGACGCCGGACAAGGCGAAGTCCTTCCGGTCCATAGACGGGTACTTGGGAAGCGCCGGCAAGAAAACCGACACTACACGCCTCATCATCGACAACAGCGAAAACCCCAACATGAGCGACGAACAGCTCAAGGAATACATCCTTCAAAGCAACCGATTCAAGAACGGAGCCGTCTACATCATCACCAAGGACCAACAGCTCGTGCGAATAAAGTAAGCGCCTCGGCTACTACCCAAGTGGCGGTAGCGGGGGCGCTTACGTTTCCCACTATACCATCCGGTGGGTTGCCAGAGAGGCCGAATGGAGCCGCCTGTAAAGCGGCCGCGCAATGCCACGCAGGTTCGAATCCTGCACCCACCACTCAAAGCCGCCCGCACGGGCGGCTTTTTCATGCCCCGAAACGGGACGAAACCCAAGAAAGGACACCACCATGTTCCATCAGTGGCCCAAGCACATCCGCCTCATCGACGCGCCCGCCGACACGGGCGGCTCGGAAGCCCCGACCCAGCCCGGAACGGACGCCGACGAGCCGATCGACTACGAGGCCAAGTACAACGAAGCCCTCAAGCACTCGCGCGAGTGGGAGAAACGCGCCAAGGCCAACAAGCAGGCCGCCGACGAGCTGGAAAAGCTCAAGGAAGCCAGCATGTCCGAACAGGAAAAGGCCGCCAAGCACGTCAAGGAACTGGAGGACAAGGTCGCCCGATACGAGGCCGCCGCCCAACAGTCCCAGTGGAAGGCACAGGTGTCCGCCGAGACCGGCATCCCCGCCGACGTGCTCGAAGGCGACAGCCTCGAAGCGATACAGGCCCACGCCAAGCGAATCAACGCACTGCTCCACCCCAAGCCCAAGGCCCCCGCAGTCCACGGCGTCGACCGCCAGCCGTCCGGCAAAGGACCGAACGAAACCGCGCTCGCCTACCTGCGCAGCCTCGGAATCTGACCCAACCAACCAACTAACCGAAAGGAATCATCATGGCACTCGAATCCAGCAAGGTGCTCCTGCCCAAGGAAGTCGCCACCGTCGTCACCAAGCGCGCCAAGGACACGTCCACCATCGCCGCGCTCTCCCCGTCCGAACCGCAGCTCTTCATCGACAAGGACTACATGGTCTTCACCGGCTCCTCCGAGGCCGAGGTCGTCGCCGAGGGCGAACAGAAGACCTCCTACGAGGAAGCCCTGACCCCCGTGGTCGGCAAGCGATTCAAGGTCGTCACCACCACCCGCGTCTCCGACGAGCTGACCTTCGCGGACGATGACGCCAAGCTCCAGATCATCAGCCACATTCAGGACGATCAGGCCGCCGCCCTCGGCCGCGTGCTCGACTACGTCGTCTACCACGGCTTCGACCCGAAGAAGAAGGCCACGCTGGCCGGCTTCGAGCCCCTGTCCGGTCAGGCCGTGCAGGTGCCGGCCACCGACGACATCGTGGCCGATCTGGACACCCTCGCCGAAGCCGTCTCCGACGAGTACGACATCACCGGCATCGCCCTGAGCAAGAAGATGGCCGCCGAACTGCGCAAGGTCCGCGTCCCGTCCACCGGCCAGCGCTTCTACCCCGAGGTGCCCATCAACCTTCAGGTCGGCACCCTCGACGGCATCAGCGCCGCCACCTCCGGCACCGTCAACGGCCGCCTGATCACCCCGGACACCGGCATCAAGGCGTTCCTCGGCGACTTCTCGCTGATCAAGTGGGGCATGGTGCGCGACATCTGGAGCGAGATCATCCGCTACGGCGACCCCGATCAGATCGGCAAGGATTTGAAGGCCTACAATCAGGTCGCCTACCGCACCGAGGCCATCTACTCCTACGCCATCCTCGACCCCAAGGGCCTCGCCGTCCTCAAGACCCCGGACACCACGACCACCACCAAGGCGGGCAAGTGATGCCGGCCCCGCTCACCCAGACGCTCGTAGTGCAGGAAGACGAAGACGGCGGACTGCCCGACGTCCTCGCCATCCCTGTGCGTCTGGTGAAACCCGACGGCAGCCCCCTCGCAGGCGGCGCCACGACCATCGCATGGGACGCGATCACCGGCAAACCCGCCACCTACCCGGTCACCAAGGCGGCCGTCACCGCCAGCGTGAAGGCCGCCGACGCCACCGCCCCGACCAAGACGAGCGCGGCAGCGGCGGGGGAGACCCCCACCAAAGCCGAGTTCGACGCGGTCGTGGAACAGCTCGCCGAACTCAAGACCGCCATCGCCGCGGTCGTGGCGGAGGCCAACGAGACCAAGCGGCAGCTCAACGCGCTCATCACGAGCATGCGCGCGGCCGGCCTCGCGGCCGACAAGTAGCCGGAAAGGGGAAGCGATGCCCAACGGATACCCCGGCGAGCCCATTCCCCTGACCGGCCCGCCCGCCAAAGAGGGCGAGGACACCCCGAGCGGTGGCGTCGAACCGCCGTTCGCCGAAGTCTCCGACCTCGAAGCGAGATGGCACGCGCTCACCGCCGAAGAACGGTACAAGGCCGAAGCCCTCATCGGCGACGCCTCCGACCTGATCGTCACGACCTGCCCGAACTGGCGACAGGCGACCGCGCAGACACTCAAACGCATCACCTGCGCGATCGTCAAGCGCGCCATGCTCGCCAGAGACGACATGAGCGGCATCACCCAAGGCACCCAGACCGCCGGAAGCTACAGCGAGTCCTACACCTACGCGAACCCGTCGGGGGACATCTACCTGACCGCGTCCGAAAAGGAATCGCTCGGCGGCGAGGGAACACCATGGGCCTACGACCTCTCCACAGGGAAGGGGACACCGTGATAGGCGAACCCGTCACCGTCATCCGGCGCGAACAGCACGGATTCACCCCCGAAGGCGAACCCCGATGGGAACGCACCGAGGAAACCGTGCCCAACGTGCTCATCCAAGACGGCAGCGGCGCCAACGCGACCGACTCGACCCGCCCCGACGGCGTCACCGTCGCCAAAACCGCGCACTTCCCCCGCGCATGGCACTACCGCAGCCTGAGAGGCTGCCGCGTGCGCATCGACGGCACGGAATACGCGGTCATCGGCGACCCCAGACCCTACACGGGCGGCCTCACCCCGACGCGCTGGAACCTCACTGTCGAACTACAGGACGAAAGGGGATAGGAATGACCAAAGTCACCCTCTTCAACGAAGGCTTCCGCGAGGTGCGCCGATCGGCTGGCGTCATGGCAGAGCTCAACAAACAAGCCCAAGCCATGGCGTCCAGAGCCAACAGCATCAAAACCAAAGCCAAAGCCGAATACGAGGCCGACGAGTCCATCCCCACCGAACACGGCAGCGTCGCCCGCGTCAAAGCGGCCAACAGCACCGCGGCGGTTGACAACGCCCTCTTCGGCACCCTGAACAAGGCCATCACATGAGCGACATCGAACAGACCGTCAAGGAATGGCTCGACGCCGACCCTCGCCTCGCGGACTGGCCCGTGCTGCGCACCGTCCCGCCGAACCGCCCAACACGGTTCATCACCGTGGAACGGACAGGCGGCGGCGAAGGCCTCCACTCATCCACTCCGCTCGTCACGATTCAGGTCTGGGCCGAAAACCGGGCGGAATCCGCCTACACGGCCGGATTGGTCAGCGTCCGCATGATCGACATGCCGCTCGGCATCTCCGAGATCGCCGACACGACCGTGGAAAGCGTCGTCAACCTGCCGTTCCCCGGCCCACCCCCGCAGGCCAGAACCCAAGTACTAGCCCAAATCACCCAAGCCGCCCAATAGGGCGGCTTTTCCATATCCGAAAGGAACCATCATGGACCGCACAACCCAGCACAACACCAAAAGCAACGTCTCTCTAGGCAAGCCGATCTCCACCGGCTGCGTCTGGTGGGCCCCCGCGGGCACCCCCATCCCGACCGACGCCAACACGCCCCTCGACGACGCCTTCGTCTGCGTCGGCTACATCTCGGAGGACGGCATCACCAACGCAGTGGACACCGGCACCACCGACGT